>JAGWXC010000076.1 GCA_018970045.1 Planctomycetota bacterium
TGCTCCTTTGGTGGAATTGGGGCGGGAATGGTAGCGGTTTCCATGGCCGTGGCCAACCGGGTGCCGAGTCAGCGGATCGGTCATCGGTCGCTAGGATCCAAGCGCGCCCCGTTGGTTCGGGCCGCAGGGCACGGATGCCGCACGAAGGCGAGATGGAGCATGGATGCCGTGAGCGAAACCACCGCAAAGCGTCGCAAGGGAGCAACCGCCGAGGAGATGGCCACGCGCCAGCGTGACATCTCGGTCAGTGAGTTCTTCGCCAAGAATCGCCACCTGCTGGGGTTCGACAATCCACGCAAGGCCTTGCTCACCGCCGTCAAGGAAGCCGTCGACAACAGCCTCGATGCATGCGAGGAAGCCGGCATCCTGCCCGAGATCGCCGTCATCATCGAGGACCTCCAGCCGGACCGGCCGGCGACCGCCAAGAGTTCCCGCTACCGACTGACGGTCGTCGACAATGGCCCGGGCATCGTGCGCAAGCAGGTCGAGAACATCTTCGGGCGCCTGCTCTATGGCTCGAAGTTCCATCGCCTGAAGATGAGCCGCGGCCAGCAGGGCATCGGCATCAGCGCCGCGGGCATGTACGGCCTCATCACGACCGGCCGCCCGATGGTGATCCACACCAAGCCCAAGGCCGGCAGCGCCGCTCACCACATCGAGCTGGCGATGAACACGAAGACCAACCGCGCCGAGGTCACGACCGACGACGAGGTCAAGGACTTCCCGCCAGCCCGCCTGGCCACGATCACGCAGGGCACGCGAGCGCTCGTCGCGGAAGGCGGCTTCCTCTCGCCTGAGACGTTCCGCACGGGCACCAGCGTGAGCATCGAGCTCGAGGGTCGCTACCAGCGCGGTCGCGGCAGCGTGGATGAGTTCCTTGAACTCACGGCGATCGCGAACCCGCATGCGCGCATCACCTTCGTGCCCCCCTCGCGCGATGCCGGCAGCGACGACGACGCGTCGGTGCTCGCCCACGCCGAGGCCAGCGCCGCGACCAAGGCCACGGCGACCACCGAGACCGGCGGAGTCGTCATCTATCCGCGCGGCGTGCAGGAACTTCCGCCGGAAACGCGCGAGATCCAGCCGCATCCCAAGGGCATCGAACTCGGCATCCTGCTGCAGATGCTCAAGGATTACGAAGCCAGCGAGAAGGGCAGCCTGTTCACCTTCCTGCAAGAGCGCTTCTGCCGCGTGAGCAGCGCGACCGCCGCGCAGATGTGCAAGGCCGCGGGCGCCACGAGCCGCACGCGAGCCGGCGATGTCGAGGCACCGCAGGCCGAGAAGCTCTTCCAGTTCTTCCAAGAGGTCAAGCTTCCGCCGCCACCGACCGACTGCCTCGCACCGATCGGCGTGCGTCAGCTGCTGGCCGGCATGCTCAAGGGCGTGCGCGCCGAGTTCTACGCGGCCAGCAGCCGCAGCGCCGAGGTCTACCGCGGCCGCCCGTTCCAGATCGAAGCGGCCATCGCCTTCGGCGGTGATCTTCCCGCCGACGAGCCCGCGCGCGTGATCCGCTTCGCGAATCGAGTGCCGCTGCTCTTCCAGCAGAGCGCATGCAGCTCGTTCAAGGCGGTCCTCGAGACGGGCTGGAAGAACTACAACCTGCAGCAGCCTCGCGGCAGCCTGCCCTCCGGCCCGCTCGTGATCATGCTCCACATGGCCAGCGTGTGGGTGCCCTTCACGAGCGAGAGCAAGGAAGCGATCGCCGACTACGACGAGATCCGCAAGGAGATGAAGCTCGCGCTCATGGAGTGCGGGCGCAAGCTCGGCACCTATCTCAACAAGCGCGCGAAGATGCGTCGCGAGGGCGAGCGACGTGATGTCTTCGAGCGCTACATCGGCGAGATCTCCAAGGCGATCGGCGCGATCACCGGCGAGGATGCCAAGCGGCTCTACGACGCGCTGCACGCGCAGGCCAAGCGCAAGACCGCCGTGGCCGACCAGCAGCTCGACGAGGATGGCAAGGTCATGCGCGAGCAGGAGGAGCTCGACGACGACGGCGTGCTCATCGTGCCGGCGGCGATGTCGGATGCCGGGGGCGATCCACCGGTCGCCGTGCCCGAGTTTGTCGCACCGATGGCGCGCGCCAAGGCCAAACCAGCCGCAGCGACCTTGCCCAAGGCTGCGCCGCGCGCCGCTGCGCCCTCGCCCAAGCCTGCAGCGAAGCCCACGCCCGCTGCTGCCACCAAACCCGTTGCGACCAAGGCCGCTGCGGCCAAGCCGCCCGTGCCTCGCCGTCCGTCGCAGGACGGCCCGACCCTCTTCTGATCCAGCACGAACACCACCATGGCCAAGAAGACCAACCAATCCATCGCCGAGCGCGACGCGCGGACCCAGAAGAAGATCGTCGAGCTTGCGCAGGCCATCTCGAAGATGACCCTCTCGGGCCGCGAGCCCCAGCTGTCGATCCCGACCCGCACCAAGAGCAACACCGTCTGGAACCGCAAGAAGGGGATCCTCGAGATGGGCGACGGCACGGCCGACCGCCCGCTCTTCGACCTGAAGACCGCGAAGCAGTTCATGCAGACGATGCTGCACGCGAGCACGATCAAGGACCTGATCGAGGCCGGCAAGACCAGCAGCCTCCGTGGCGTCTTCTACAAGGCCAAGCACACCGTTGCGGGCACCAAGGAGAACACCTTCGACACGCAGGACGAGAGCGACCCGATCCTCGAGGATCTGGAGGTCGCGCTGGCGGCCCTGCGCGAAGAGCTGCACGTCTTCGCCGAGAACCGCGGCTCGATGGTGGGCAACATCACGATCGTCGACAAGGGCGACGAGATCGATTGCCGGCGCATGGGGTCGGGTGGGTACGCGCTGCCCTCGATCGTCGAACCCGACGTGATCCAGTTCAAGAAGTGCGAAGCGAAGTTCATCCTCCACGTCGAGAAGGGCACGGTCTGGAACCGCTTCAACGAGGACCGCTTCTGGGAGAAGCACAACTGCATCCTCACGCACGGTGCGGGCCAGCCTCCGCGCGGTTGCCGCCGGCTGCTGCAGCGGCTCAACCAGGAGCTCGGCCTGCCGATCATCTGCGTGCTCGACAACGATCCGTGGGGGCATTACATCTACAGCGTGATCAAGCAGGGCTCGATCTCGCTCGCCTTCGAAAGCACGCGTCTGGCGATCCCCGAGGCGAAGTTCCTTGGGATCCGCGCCAAGGACTTCCGCCAGTGCGGCCTGGACGATGCCGTGAAGATCGACCTCACCGAGAACGACATCAAGCGGGCCCGCGAGATCGCCGCCTACCCCTGGTTCGAGGGCCACAAGGGCTGGCAGAAGGAAATCCAGGCCATGCTCACCAACGGCTTCAAGATGGAAGTCGAGTCGCTCATCACGAAGGACATCTCGTACGTCAGCGAGGTCTACGTGCCTGAGCGCCTCAAGGCGAAGGACTGGCTCGACTGACCGCTCAGCCCGCGGAGGGCAGTTCGATCGTGAAGTCGCTGCCACGACCGGGTTCGCTGTGCACCCTGATGTCGCCGCCGTGCTCCCGCGCGATGCGGCGTGCGACCGGCAGCCCCAGACCGGTCCCGCCGGTCTTCGTGGTCACGTAGGGCAGGAAGATGCCATCGATCCGGTCGGCGGGGATGCCGGGCCCCGTGTCGATCACGTGCAGCCGCGCGCGGCCGCTGCCGTCCTCAATGCGCAGCATGAGTTCATGCTGACCGCCGTCGGTTCGCGGTGCGCTGCCCATGGCCTGCATCGCGTTGAGCATCAGGTTCAGCGCCGCCTGCTTGAGCAGCCCGCGATCGGCCTCGACGGCCACAGCTCGCTCGGGCGGCGGGGACAGCAGGAGCCGGATGCCCGACTGCGCAGCTTGGGCGTGCAGGAAGTCGACAAGGTCCACTGCCACCTCGCGCAGGTCGATGCGTTCGCGATCGACCTTCATGCGCCCGGCGTACTGCAGGAAGTCCGTGAGGATGTCGCGCAACCTGTCGGTCTCGCGCACGAGCGCGTCGACCCTGCGCACCATGCCGGCGGACTGGTCGGCCTCGAGGGGAGCATCGAGGATGTCCTCGCGCAGGAGCTGTGCGTTGAGCACCACCGTCGAGAGCGGGTTCTTGATCTCGTGGGCGAGACCGCTCGACATCGTGCCGAGTTCGGCAAGCTGCTGGGCTTCGACGGCGCGCCGCTCGGCAGCCCGTGCGCGTTCCTCGCGCTCGGCCAGTCGAGCGCGCTGGATCCACCACGCTGCCGCCCATGCGAACGCAGCGCCCGCGGTGAACGCGAGCGCTGCTGGGACGATCATGGATTGGTCGGGCATGGCCGATCCCGCCGGGGCGGGGATGTGTCGGTCGCCATCGCTCGGGCGCTGGGCCCGGCGCGCCGGATCACGCCTGCGGCGTGGTCACGCGCGCAGCGCTGCGGGCGAAGGTCGCTGACCAGCCCTTGGCGCCGCAGTTGGCGGAATAGGTGACCTTCTCGCCGTCCTTGAAGGTACGGAAGCCGGTCTCCTGGTCGATCACCGTGAAGTGGACGAAGATGTCCTGGCCCTGCGGCCCGATGATGAAGCCGAATCCCTTGCGGGCGTCGAACCACTTGATGGTTCCTTCAGCGTTCTCGATCTTCTGGGTGTCGGTCATGTGCTGCCTTTGCTCGTTCCTGGATGTGGGTGCGACCCCCGCGGACCGCTGACCCCACGGTCAGGATTCTCGCCCCGGAACGCAGGGGGCGCAACCCGTTATCTAGCGAAACCTTGACAATCGGCCGAACTTCACGTCCCGCAAGGGGACGTGAAGTCCGACCGGGGGACTCACTTGCGGGCGGCCGGTTCGGCCGGGGCCTCGAGCAGGGCCTTGCGGCTCAGCTTGATGCGTCCGGTGTCGTCGACGTTGATGACCTTGACCTTGATGACGTCGCCGACCTTGACCACCTCGGTCACGGTCTTCACGAAGCCATGGGCCAGTTCGCTCACGTGCACCATGCCGTCGGTGCCGGGAGCGAGCTCCACGAAGCAACCGAAGTCCTTGATGCCAACGACCTTGCCTTCGTAGATCGAGCCGATCTTGATCTCGGCGCCGAGCGCCTCGACCTCGGCCTTGGCGCGCATGGCCGCCGTGCCGTCGGCCGTGGCGATGAAGACGGTGCCGTCCTCGTTGATGTCGATCTGGGCGCCGGTGCGGTCCTGGATGCCGCGGATGGTCTTGCCGCCGGGGCCGATGAGCTTGCCGATCTTCTCGGGGTCGATCTTGACCGTGATGATGCGGGGCGCGTGCGGCTTGAGGTCGGCGCGCGGCTTGGCGAGGCAGGCTTCCATCTTCTCGATGAGGAAGAGCCGGCCTTCCCGGGCCTGAGCGAAGATCGTCTCGATCTCCTCAACGCCGAGGCCGCGGGCCTTGAGGTCGAGCTGGATGCCGGTGATGCCTTCGCGCGTACCCGAGACCTTGAAGTCCATCTCGCCGAAGAAGTCCTCTTCGCCGATGATGTCGGTCACGTGGGTGACCTTGCCGTTCGAGCTGGTGAAGCGGCCCACGCTGATGCCGGCGCAGGTTGCCTTGATGGGCACGCCGGCATCCATGAGCGCGAGGCAGCCGCCGCACACGCTGGCCATGCTGCTCGAGCCGTTGCTCTCGGTGATGTCGCTGACGAGGCGCACCGTGTAGGGGAACTCCTCGGTGCTCGGCAGGATCGCCAGCAGGCTCTTCTCGGCGAGCGCGCCGTGGCCGATCTCGCGGCGGCCGGGGCCGGCGATGCGGCCGGCCTCACCGGTGCAGAACGGGGGGAAGTTGTAGTGCAGGTAGAACTTCTTGGCGTACTCGGGGAGCAGGCCATCAACGATCTGCTCGTCCTTCATCGTGCCGAGCGTGCAGGTCACGATCGACTGCGTCTCGCCGCGCTGGAAGAACGCGCTGCCGTGCGGGCGGGGGAGGAAGTCGACCGCCATGTCGAGCGGACGGATCTGGTTGAGCGGACGGCCGTCGGCACGGATGCCCTTCTCGGCGACCAGGTTGTGGGTGATCTTCTTCTCGAGCAGGCGCAGGGCTTCCTTCGCCTCGCGCGCGCGCTTCTCGGCGGCCACGTGCTCGGTGTAGGGCAGGCCGGCGGGCACCGCGAAGAACGAGTCGATGCACCACTTCTTGACGCGGTCGACCTCGCTGTTGCGGGCTTCCTTGCCGTGGATCTGGCGAGCCTTCGTGAGCTCGTCGTAGGCCTTCTCCTTGACCAGGGCAATGACGTCGGCCGAGGGCAGGATGCGGTCGCCCATGCGCACGGCGGGGGCGCCGCACTTGGCGCGCAGCTCATCGATCATCGCCAGGATCGGCGTGATGCCCTGCTCGAGGCCGAAGCGGATCGCCGCGACCATGTCGGCCTCGGTGATCTCGGCGGCGCCGACTTCGATCATGTTCACGCCGTCCTTGTGGCCCGAGAGGACCAGGTCAAGGTCGCTGAACTCGATCTGCGCCTGCGTGGGATTGATCACGAACTGCGCGCCGGCATCGGTGTAGATGCGCGCCACGCGGACGGTCGCGATCGGGCCCTCGAACGGCGCGTCGGTGATCGCCAGCGCGGCCGAGGCGGCCGAGCAGCCGATCACGTCGGTGTCGTTCTGGCCGTCGTGCGAGAGCACGCTGACCTGCAGCTGGATTTCGTCGACGAAACCCTCGGGGAAGAGCGGACGGATCGGGCGATCCATCATGCGCATCGTGAGGATTTCCTTCTCGCTCGGCTGGCCTTCGCGCTTGCGGAAGCCGCCGGGGTACTTGCCCGCCGCGGGCAGCTTTTCGCGGTAGTCGCACGTCAGCGGGAAGAAGTCGATGCCCATGCGCGGGTTCGCGCGCACGGCGGTGGCGAGCACGACCGAGTCGCCGTAGCGCGCCATGACGGCGCCGCTGGCGAGCTTGGCGACCTTGCCGGTCTCGAAGCGGAGCGTGCGCCCGCCGATCTCACGTTCAACGAAGCAGGGGGTGTGGTGTCCCATGGGACTGATGCCTTTCTTGGAAGTGGTGTGGTGAAGCACCGCCCCATGGAGGCAGAGACCAACGGGCAGCCGTTCGCGGGTCGCCGCGAGGCTGCCGATTGCCCACTGCCGCCGGAGGCGGCGAAGCCCGTGCGCTTACTTGCGCAGGCCGAGCTTCTTGATGAGGTCGGTGTAGCCCGTGCGGTCGACGCGCGCGAGGTAGCGCAGCAGTCGGTTCCGCTGGCCGACGAGGAGCAGCAGGCCGCGACGGCCGGCGTGATCCTTGCGGTTGGTCTTGAAGTGAGCCTGGAGCGTGTTGATGCGCTGCGTGAGGAGCGCGATCTGGACCTGCGGCGAGCCGGTGTCGCGCTCGTGGCGGCGGTTCGCGGCGATGGTCGTGGTCTTGGCGGCAGTCGAAGTCGGCATTGCTGTTGAGTGGGCCCGTCGCGGACCCGTTCCTTTCCAGAGTTGTGAGTCGCGCATGGTAGCGATGCATCCCATCGGGTCAAGCGGTGGGGTGCCTTCAGCCTGTGTTATCAGGCGTTTTGGGACCGGGGCGCCGCTGACCGGCTCCGTATGCTTCGTCCTCCCATGACGACCACTGCCGACTCGCCGCTGCGCCACGCCACGCATGAGTTCGTCGCCCTCGCGGCCAAGCTTGAGCAGGGCGGTGGACCGTCAGGCGCCGAACGGCAGCATCGCCACGGCCGCCTCACCGCTCGGGAGCGCATGGAGCGGCTCTTCGACCCGGGCACCCCCACGCTCGAGTGCGGGCTCATGAGCGCCTGGAACATGTACCGCGAGTACGGCGGTGCGCCGGCGGCAGGGGTCGTGACCACGATCGGCCAGGTCGATGGTCGCCTCTGCATGGTCGTGGCCAACGATGCCACCGTGAAGGCCGGCGCGTTCTTCCCGATGACCTGCAAGAAGATCATCCGCGCGCAGTGGATCGCCGAGCGCGCGAGGCTTCCGTTGCTGTACCTCGTCGACAGCGCGGGCGTCTTCCTGCCGCTGCAGGAGGATGTCTTCCCCGACACCGACGACTTCGGCCGCATCTTCCGCAATAACGCGGTCATCAGCGCGCAGGGCATTCCGCAGTATGCGGCGATCATGGGCAATTGCGTGGCAGGCGGCGGCTACCTGCCGGTCATGTGCGACACGCTGCTCATGACCGAAGGCAGCGGCCTCTACCTTGCCGGCCCGGCGCTCGTGAAGGCCGCGATCGGGCAGGAGGTCTCGAGCGAGGAACTGGGTGGCGCGTCCATGCACGCGGCCGTCAGCGGAACGATCGACTTCAAGGAAAGGGATGACCCCGCGTGCATCGAACGGTTGCGCCGCCTGATGCAGGCGAACCAGTCCGCCCCCGCCGCGCGCACGCCTCCGATCGCACCGACGGCGCCCGAGCGCGACCCGGCCGATGTCTACGCCGTGCACCGCTCCGAGCCGGGGTCGCAGTACGACGTGGTCGAGCTGCTTCGATGCATCGTCGATGGCGGCTCGATCGACGAGTACCGCGCGGAATACGGCTGCAGCATCGTCTGCGCGTACGCGCGCATCGGTGGGTTCCCCTGCGGGATCGTGGCCAACCAGCGCAAGCTCACGCAGCGCACCATGCCCGGCGGCAAGGCCGGGCCGTCGAAGGCCGGCGCCATGCCCGCGGTCATCTACGACGACAGCGCCGACAAGGCAGCGCGGTTCATCCTGGACTGCAACCAGCGCAAGATCCCCTTGGTCTTCATGCACGACACCACGGGCTTCATGGTCGGCCGCGACAGCGAGCAGGCCGGCATCATCCGCTCGGGCGCCAAGCTCGTGAATGCCATGAGCAACAGCGTCGTGCCCAAGATCGTGCTCATCACGGGTGCGAGCTACGGCGCCGGCAACTACGCCATGTGCGGCCGTGCCTTCGATCCCATGCTCACGCTCGCGTGGCCCGGCGGCCGCTGCGCCGTGATGGGTGCGGCGCAGGCTGCCGGCACGCTCCTGCAGATCGACCTCGCTGCGCGCGAGCGCAAGGGCGAGCAGGTCGACGACGCCATGCGCAAGCAGCTGCTCGACGCGATCACCGCCAGTTACACCGAGCAGCAGGACATTCGCTATGCCGCGTCGCGCGGCTGGGTCGACCGCATCATCGAGCCGCACCGCACGCGCGATGAGCTCATCATGGCGCTCCGGGTCGCGGCTCAGGCCCCGGTGGGCGAGCTCAAGGTCGGCGTGCTGCAGACCTGAGCCATGGACCTGGTCGTCGCTACCGGCAATCCACACAAGATCGAGGAGATCCGAGCGATCCTCGGTCCCCATGGCGTGCGGGTGCTGGGCCTGGATGACCTGGGCGCTTCGGTGCCCGAGCCGGACGAGCCCGGCGCGACCTTCGAGGAGAACGCAGCCATCAAGGCGCGCGCGTATGCCGCAGCCCTCGGTCGCACCGTGCTTGCCGATGACAGCGGACTCGAGGTCGATGCGCTCGGCGGCCGCCCCGGCGTGCACAGCGCGCGCTACGCCGGCGTGGGCTCCACGCGCGAGGAGCGCGACGCGGCCAACAACGCCAAGCTCCTGCGCGAACTCGCCGGCGTGCCGACGGATCGCCGCACGGCCCGCTTCGTCTGCGCCATCTGCGTTGCGGCGGCCGATGGCCGAGTGCTGGCAACCTCACGCGGGACCTTCGACGGCGTGATCATCGATGCCGCGCGCGGCAGCCATGGATTCGGCTACGACCCCTTGCTGCTGGTGCCCGATGCGGGATGCACGAGCGCGGAACTCGACCCTGCCGAGAAGAACCGCCGCAGCCACCGGGGGATGGCGGTCCGGGCGCTGGTGCATCTGCTGCCGTCGATCGCCTGAATCACGTCCACTCCACGCCGCACGGGTGCAGGGCGCAGGTGCGGCGGAGCCCGTCGTCGAGTGACAGGAAGGACAGTCGCAAGCGCTCGCCGGCGGTGGCGAGCCAAGGGGCACGCCCGGCGGTGCGGTCGATGCGCGCGACGGCAGCGGCCATGTCGGCGAGGATCACGCGATTGGCCGCGGGATCCCGCCCCGCAGCATGCACCCGCGCGAGATACGCGGCGCTGGCCACATCCACGCAGAGTGCCGACAGGCCCTCGACTGCGCTGAAACCGTAGTAGCCCGCGCCCCACGTGCGCGCACCACGAAGCCGTGCGCGCACCCACCGTGTCACCAGGTCATCGATGGGCTCGTCATGTCCCTCGGCGGCGTCGTGCAGTGGATTCGGAATGAACTCCGCCTCCTGAAAGCGCACGCCATGCGCAAAGCCACGCAAGTCCGGCACGGTCCCGGTGCCCTTGAGGAATGCCCGCTGCCGCCGCCACTGGCGCCACGCCGTGCGCAGGAAGCCATCGGCCTTCATCCGGTCGAGCCGTGGGTCTTCCGTACGCATGAAGATCGCCTGCCGCAGCATGCGTTCCTGGCGCTCGGTGGCCACGCCGACGGGATCGGCCTCGAGTTCACCCTCGAGCGTGGCAACGATGGTGGTGATGAGCTCCAGAAAGCGCTCGTCCTTCACGCTTGCCAGCTTCGCGTGGCGGAGTGCCTGTGCGATCCACGCCAGTCCGTCGATGCGCGTGGCGATCGACGACTCCTCGCGGCCCATCCACTGGTCGAGCACGCCGGCGAGCGCACGCAGTTCGAGCGGTGAGGCCTCGCGGCCGGGCAGCAGCGCGA
>JAGWXC010000077.1 GCA_018970045.1 Planctomycetota bacterium
CATTGCCCGGGGTCGTGTGCACGAGCACATCAAGATCGCCGGTATAGCGCACGATGCCGTGAAAGGCCAGCGCCACGCCGCCCACCACGACGTACTCAGCGCCGGCCGCGTTCAATGACTCGAGCCACTCGCGCCAATCGGGATGGTGGGCCGTCATGTTGAAGCCTCAAGAGATCGGCGGCTGCGAGCCGCTCTTCCGGGGTGCGACTCATCCAGTACGCGCGGTCGCGCGCATCTGCCGTGGGATCGTGCAGCGGCCTGATGGTGACAGGCCAATGCCGTCGGTCCGTTGTGGGCCGTTCCATGCTTGGGCAGTCTACGCCATGCTGAATCAGGATCCCACGTTCACTCCTGCCGATTCCCACCACCCCCGCAGTACAGTTCCCATCCCATGGCCAAGGACGCCGTCACCACCACGAAGGGCACCACCCGCATCATCTGCTCCATGCTTGGGATCTCCAAGACCGTGGAGAAGAAGCCCATCCTCAAGGACATTTCGCTCTCGTACTACTACGGCGCCAAGATCGGCGTGCTCGGCCTGAACGGCAGCGGCAAGAGCACGCTCCTGCGCATCATGGCCGGCCTCGACAAGGAGTTCGAGGGCAAGGTCGAGCGCGCGCAGGGCTACTCGGTCGGCTACCTCGAGCAGGAGCCGCTCGCCAACGAGACCCGCACCGTCATCGAGGTCGTGCGCGAGGGGGCCAAGCATGTCTTCGACCTGCTCGAGGAGTTCGACCGCATCAACGCGCGCTTCGGCGAGGACCTGAAGCCCGACGAGATGGACAAGCTCATGAACCGGCAGGCCGAGGTGCAGGAGCGCCTGGACCAGCTCGACGCGTGGACCATCGACAACCAGCTCGAGATGGCGATGGAGGCGCTGCGTTGCCCGCTGGCGGACCAGCCGCTCGATCAGGTCTCGGGCGGCGAGCGCCGCCGCGTGGCGCTCACGCGCCTGCTCCTGCAGAAGCCCGACGTGCTCCTGCTCGACGAACCCACGAACCACCTCGACGCCGAGAGCGTGGGCTGGCTCGAGCAGCACTTGGCTCGCTACGAGGGCACGGTCATCGCGGTCACGCACGACCGCTACTTCCTGGACAACGTCGCCGGCTGGATCCTTGAGCTCGACCGCGGGCAGGGAATCCCCTACGAAGGCAACTACTCCGGCTGGCTCGACCAGAAGCAGAAGCGCCTCGCCACCGAGGAGAAGCAGGCCAGCGTGCGCCAGAAGACGCTGCAGCGCGAGCTCGAGTGGATCCGCCAGAACCCCAAGGGCCGGCAGTCCAAGAGCAAGGCGCGCATGGCCAACTACGAGCGCATGCTCAGCGACGACCAGTCGCGCCGCACGGCCGCCGAGATCGAGATCTTCATCCCGCCCGGGCCGCGCCTGGGCCAGGTCGTCTACAAGGCCACGGGCCTCACCAAGGCCATCGGCGGCCGCACGCTGCTCGATGCGGTCGACTTCGAGATCCCCGCGGGCGCGGTCGTCGGCATCATCGGCCCCAACGGCGCCGGCAAGACCACGCTCTTCCGCATGTTCATCGGCACCGAGCGGCCCGACGGCGGCACGCTCGAAACCGGCAGCACGGTGGTGCCCGGCTACGTCGAGCAGCTGCGCGACTCGATCCCGCAGGGCGCGAGCATCTTCGATGCGATCACCGACGGCGATCACGAACTCAAGCTCGGCCCCGTCACGGTGAACAGCCGTGCCTATGTGGCGCGCTTCGGCTTCACCGGCACCGACCAGTCCAAGAGCGTCGATGTGCTCTCCGGCGGCGAGCGCAACCGCGTGCACCTGGCGCGCATGCTCAAGCAGGGCGCCAACGTGATCCTCTTCGACGAGCCGACCAATGACCTCGACGTGAACACCATGCGCGCGCTCGAGGAGGCGATCGAGAACTTCGCCGGCACCGCGGTCGTGATCAGCCACGACCGTTGGTTCCTCGACCGCGTCGCCACCCACATCCTCTCGTTCGAGGGCGACGGCAAGGTCTCGTTCTTCCCCGGCAACTTCACCGAGTACGAGGATGACCGTCGCCGCCGCCTGGGCGAGGATGCCGTGGGCGCGGGCGTGAAGTACCGCAGGCTCACGCATTGATCGCGCTGGATTCGCCGGCGTTCCACACCACTCAGCGCCAGTCGAGCCCTTCGTGCAGGCGATTCAGGTTGCGGCAGCCGGCTGTCTCGACCACGACCATGTCCTCGACCCGGATGCCGCCCAAGCCGGACTGATACAGGCCCGGCTCGATCGTGAGCACATCACCCACGACGAGCTCCGGTCCCAGTGGCGCCAGCAGCGGTGGTTCGTGCACCTCCAAGCCCAGCCCGTGGCCCGTGCCATGCACCAGTCCGCACCAGTCGGCACGCGCATCCTTGGGCGGACCGCCCGCGTGCCAGGGATAGCCGTGCGCGGCCAGCGCTGCGACGGTGGCAGCGTGCACCGCATCGCCCGTGACGCCAGCGCGCGTGGCTGAGGTCGCCGCGGCCTTCGCCGCCACGACCGCGGCGTGCATGCGGACCACGTCGGGTGGTACGGCGCCATGCACGACGGTGCGCGTGCAGTCGCCGTTGTATCGAGTGCTGCGGCTGCGGGGGAAGATGTCCACGATCACCGGCTCGCCCGTGCGAATCAGGCCATGCCCATGGTCGTGGCAGTCCGCGCCGACCGGACCCGGAGCCACGATCGGCTCGGGATTCTCGTAGCCCAGTCCAAGCAAGTGCACGTCGATCTCGCGCTTGACCCGCTCGGCCGTCAGCGGCGATCCATCATGCACGAGCACGCCATCGGTGCCGGCGCGTGCCCGCGCGATCATCGAGCACGCCAGCTCCATCGCGGACTCGGTCGCCTGCTGCGCCGCGGCGATCCACTCGATCTCCTGCGGGTCCTTGCTGCGCCGCTCCTTCACGCCCAGTGCGGGGTCGCACGTGCAGGTGATGCCGGCGCGCGCCAGTTCGTGCGCGTAGATCGCCGGGAACGATCGATCGCAGGTGACCGAGGTGGCGCCCATGCGGCGCACGCACTCGGCCAGAGCCTGCGCGGTGGCCGTCTCGCGGTCGCCGCTCAGCCCGTCCGCGGGGGTCCAGTCGGCCGGGCAGCTCACGCGATCCGCGCGCGCGTGCTTCCGGGCACGCTCCATCTCGATGTCACGGATGATCAGGGTGCTCTCGGCGCGGCCCGCGTCGTGCGTGATCACGAGCGCGGTCGGATCGCCCACCAGGAACCGAATGCGCCAGTAGAGCGCGTTGTTCAGGCTGGGAATGCCGGCAAGGACGTGAACGGAGCGCATGCGGGCAGGCTAGCGGCGGATCATGGTGCGGGCTCGCCCCGAGACCATCGCGAGGCCTAGCCCGAAGCATCGAGCGCACTCGTTCCACGCCTGCCGGCGCGAAGCATCAGGCGTCGTCGGATTCGTCGAGCTCCGGCAGCGTTGCAGGACGGTCTCGCATGCTCTTGGCGGCGAGCTTGCACCGTTCGACCAGCGCCTGGTGGAGCTTCTCGTGCTCCGGTACCGAGTCCAGCGCGTTCATCAGGTCGTCGACCTGGCGATCGGGCTCCTGGCCCGTGTCGAGTGATTCGATCGCACTGTCGCCCAGCTGCTCGATCGCCTCGACGAACCACTGGAAGTCGACCTTCGCGGCCTTGCCCCAGCCCTTGATGCGCGTGCGCACCGTGACGCCGCCGATCGCGACGACGGGCACCAGGCCCATGGCATTCGTCGGTTCGCGGCAGAGGATCGCGACCGCGTTGTTGCGGGCCAGGCTCGCCAGGCGCGCGCGCCGGGCATCGGCGCCCACGAGCGGCGGTTGGAGCAGGTACGCACCAGGCGCGAGCACGGGCTCCTCGCCGAGCTCACTGTCGAGGATCTTGACCGTCTTCTTGGCAGCATCGAGCGCGAGCTGGAAGCGCTGGCGCCGGGCCTCCTGCAGGGCCGGCACGATGAGCGCCATGCGCTCGAAGTCGGCATCGGCATGCGCGAACTGCAGGGCACGCACGGCCAGCTGCTCGGCATCGAACCACTTGGCCGCCTTCAGGCTCTGCATCGCCTTCTGCATCAGTTCGTCGACGCGGATTGCCTTGACGTTCGTGGACATCGGACCCGGAGTCTAGCCGTGCCCACAGGGCACAGGGAAGGCTGCGCACGAGGGCCGATCAACGAAAGGCGCCTGAACCTGATGTGGCGACCGGGTCGAGCCGAGGCCGATGGGAACGTGCGGTCACCGTCGGGCGCGCTTGTCGTCGCCGCGCTTGGTTTCCATGGCGCGCCCGTAGACGCCAT
Source organism: Planctomycetota bacterium (assembly GCA_018970045.1). Taxonomy (GTDB): domain Bacteria; phylum Planctomycetota; class Phycisphaerae; order Phycisphaerales; family SM1A02; genus SYIB01. Next base: position 4,275 of record JAGWXC010000077.1, read on the forward strand.
CCCCGGCCTGGGCCACGGAATCGCAGATCCGCGCGATGACCTTCGAGCCCGGGAACTGCTGCCGCAGCGCCAGGGCCTTGGCCACGATCGATCCGCCCTTGAGCCGGAAAAGCTTCTTGTACGCCTCCTTGGCGGCCTCGATCTCCTCCTCGGGCAGGCCCAGACGGCTCATGCCGATCTGGTTGAAGCTGCGCACGCTGCTGGGGCTGCCCTCGACGAGCATGAAGGGCGGCACGTCCTTGGGCACGCGCGCCATGGCGCCGACGAAGCTGCAGTAGCCCACGCGCGCGAAGTGGTGGATGCCCACCGCGCCGCCCAGGTTCGCATGGTCCTCGACGTGCACGTGCCCCGCGAGCATGACGTTGTTGGCCATGATCGTGTGGTTGCCGATGACGCAGTCGTGCGCGATGTGCACGTTGACCATGAACAGGTTGTGGTTGCCCACGCGCGTATAGCCGCCGCCGTTGCCGGTGCCGCGGTGGATGGTCACGTGCTCGCGCACCTGGTTGTAGTCGCCCATGACGAGCCATGTCGGCTCGCCGCGGAACTTCAGGTCCTGCGGATCGCCGCCGATCACCGAGTAGGCATGCAGCTCGTTGCAGCGGCCGAGCTCGGTCAGCGGGCCGACCTGTGAGTGGGGGCGCAGCACGCAATCCTCGCCGATGCGGGCTCGGGCGCCGACCACGCAGTACGCGCCGATCTGGGCGCTCTGTGCCACGTCGGCCGAGGGATCGATGATCGCGGTTGGATGGATGCTCGGCATGGGGTTCCCGGCTCGTTCACTCGATCTCGGCGTCGGCGTCGGCGTCGACCATCATGAAGCGGATCTTGGCCTCGGCGGCGGTCTTGCCGGCCACGGAGGCGCGGCAGTGTACGGTCGCGCTGCGGCTGTTCGCGGTGATGGTCTCGGCTTCCATGACGAGCTGGTCGCCCGGCGAGACCTGGCGGCGAAGCTTCACGCCATCAAGCGAAAGCAGCACCGCCACCTTGCCGGTGTGTTCGAGTGTCTGCGCCAGGAGCAGGCCGCTGAGCTGCGCCATGGCCTCCACGATGAGCACGCCCGGCATGATCGGCTGCCCAGGGTAGTGCCCCGGGAAGAAGGGCTCGTTCATCGTCACGTTCTTCACACCGACCGCGCGGCGCGAGCCATCGAGCTCGAGCACGCGATCGACGAGCAGCATCGGGTAGCGGTGGGGCAGCAGCCGGCTGATCGCGCGTGCATCCATCGCGCGGCCCGTGCCGAGGCTTGCGGCCTGGTTCGCGGCTTTGATGCGCTGCACGATCTCCAAGCCGAGGCGCCGGTTGAGGCCGTGACCGGCGCGCGAGGCCAGCACGCGGCACTGCACCGGCGCGCCAATCAAGTAGAGATCGCCGATCGCATCGAGCACCTTGTGGCGAACCGGCTCGTTGTCGAAGCGGAACGCGTTGTCGATGGGGCCATCCTCGCCGATCACGAGCACGTCACGCGGGGTCAAGTGCGTGCAGAGCCCTGCGGCCAGCAGGGCCTCAGCCTCTTCCTTCAGGCTGAACGTGCGCGACGGCGCGACCTCGCGCATGTAGTCGCCGGTGGACAGGTCGAAGCTCCAGCCCTGTCGGCCGATGCGGTGCGCATTCTTGCCGTAGTCGAGGTCGAAGACCACGCGCATGAGCTCGCCGTCCGATGGGAACGCCGCGATCATCGCGCCGTCGGGATCCTCGCAGAGCGCAGGCGCGCGCAGCCGGTGGATGATGCGCTCGGCATCCTGCGCCACGATGCCCGCAGCGAGCATGGGTTCGGCGAAGGGCAGGGCGCTGCCGTCGCCGGCAGGCAACTCGGGGCCGCGAAGGCGCAGCAGCGCGTTGTCCACGCGAAGGCCTGCGAGGGCGCTCATGCAGTGCTCGACGGTCTCGATCGTGGCGTCGCCGGACTTGATCACCGTGCGGCGCGGGCGCACCACCACGTTCTCGACGCGCGCCGGAATGCGCACCGGAGGATCGAGATCGGCGCGCTCGAAGACGATGCCGTGACCCGCGGGCGCGGGCAGGATCTCAAGGTCGGCATCCGCACCCGACAGCAGGCCCTTGCCGCGCACGCGGACCGGACCAGCCAGGGTGTGCTGGCGTGGCTTGGGCTTGGATGCGGAGGCTGGTGTTGGGGCTGGTGCCATGGGGCGAATCGACCGGCGGTCGACTCAGCCACCCTTGGGCGGATCCGCCACCAGGCGCTTCAGGCGTCCCGCAAGCGGCGCGAGTGTACGGATCGCGGCAATCTGCCGCAACGCATCCATCATGGGCTGAGCGGGCAGACCGCCCCAGGTCTCGCCATCGGGGATGTCGTGCATGACGCCGCTGCGGGCCGAGAGCCGGACGCGGCTGCCGATCGTGCGGTGGTCCGCAATGCCAGAACCTGCACCGATCTGGCACCAATCGCCCACGACCACGCTGCCGGCGAGACCGGTCATGCCGCTGATCACACAGCCCTTGCCGATCCGGCAGTTGTGGCCGATCTGGCAGAGGTTGTCGATCTTGGTGCCGGGCCCGATGAAGGTCACGCCGAACTTCGCCCGGTCGACGCAGGTGCCCGCGCCAATCTCGGCTTCGTCGGCGAGTTGCGCGATGCCGATGTGCGGCGTGCGCACGATCGATCCACGCTCGTCCGGGCGGAAGCCGAAGCCATCGCTGCCGACGACCGCGTTGGCGCCCACCGAGCAGCGCGCGCCGACGATGCATCGCTCGCGCACGACGGCATGCTGCCAGAGCACCGAGCCTGCACCGATGCGTGCGCCGGCAGCGACGTGCGCGCCGTGATGGAGCACCGCACCCGCCCCGATCTCGGCACCGAGTCCGATGAAGCAGTTCGCACCGATGCGGCAACCGGCGCCGAGCTGCACGTCGGACTCGACGATGGCTGATGGGTGCACGCCCTCGGGCGGCACGGGCACGGCGGGTGCGAAGGCCGCGAGCACGGCCGCCATGGCGCGATCGGCATCCTTCACCCAGATGATGGCTCGCACGGCAGGATCATGGCCTTCGATCGTGAGCCCGCGCGTGGCGAGCGCGGTGCCCGCGGCGCTGGTGGCCCACTGGCCGGCATACGCCTGCTCGCCGATGAAGGTGAGGTGGCCCGCCTGCGCGAGTTCGAGCGTGTCGAGACCGTCGATGGTGACGTGGCCCGGCCCCCAGAGCTCGCCGCCGACGAGCTCGGCGACCTCGGAGCTGGTGCGGGGCCGCTGCATCACTTGCCGGCCTGCTTGGCCTTGTACTCGGCGTTCATGCGCTGGATCAGCATGTCCGTCACGTCGAGCTTGGCGTTGACGAAGAGCGTGCGGCGCACGTTGAGCTGCGCGAGCACCTGCTGGACCGTGCCGGGCTCGACCGGTGCGCCCGAATCATCGAGCACGATCATGTCGATGTTGTTCTCCTGGGCCATGCGGCCGGCGATCGCGCGCATCTCGGCGTAGGCCTCGCGGATCCAGTTGGCGCTCTCGGATTCCATCTTGAGCTTGGCGTACTCCTCGAAGGCGCGCATCTGGCCCACCTTCTCCTGCGCCTTGCGCTCGGCTTCGGCGAAGTTCGGGCTGCCGGGCTGGAACGACTCGAGTTCGTCCTGCAGGGAGCGCAGCTCCTCGCGCATCTTCTCGGCCTGGTCCTTGAGGGACGACTGCACGCCGTTCATGCGCTGCTCGTGGCCCGCGCGGGCATCGAGCCCATTCAGGGCGCGGGCGAGTTCGACGGTGCCGATCACCGGCGCGGACGAGGGTGCCGTGGCGGCGACCACCGCAAGGGTGGCCAGAGCAAGGGCGGGCAGGGCAGTCTTGATGGTCATGGTTCGGTCCTTCCGTGGTCCGGCGTCAGGGCTTGGGGGTGGCCTGGGTCGCGGCGGCGCGGTTGTTGTTCATGCGCAGCACGAGCTTGTCGGTGATGTCGTCCTTAGCGCTGGCCACGAGCACGCGGCGGCGCGCGATCTGCTGCTGCACCTGCTCGAAGTACGACTCCTTGCTGCGGGGATCGCGCTTCATGTCGGCGGCGCCGTCGTTGACCAGCACGTAGTCGTAGCCCTCGACCTGCGCGAGCTTCTGCGCCTCGGAGCGGATCTCGCGGTAGAGCGCCTCGAAGCGCAGCGCGCGCTCGCGGTCGAGCTCCTGGCCCTTGAGCTGGGTCCATTCACGCAGCTGCAGATTCTCCAGCGCGAGCGCATCGCGCGTGGACTGCACCTGCGCCGGATCGGTCATGGCCTCGGTCGCCTTCAGGCGCGCCTCGAGGTCCTTGCTCCGGTCGGTGATGTCCTTCTCGAAGGCCGCGGCCAGGCGCGAGATCTCGACTTCGGTGTCGGCGCGCGCCGAGATCTTCTCGAGGACCTTCTGGATGTCGATGCTCGCGACGGCGGTCGGGGCTGCGGCGATGCGGCCGGCGGCAAAGGCGCTCGCGGCGACGACGGCGCCGCCGAGGACGCACAGCACGGCAGGCAGGAACGATCGGTGCTTCATGGGCGCGGATGGTAGCGATGCCCGGAGCGTGCGGCCCGGCGCGCGCTCAGAAGGGCAGGTCGGCGGAGAAGCTGAAGACCTGCGTCTGGTCGGTGTCTTCCTTCACGATCGGCTGCGCGAAGTCGAACGCCAGGGGCACCGGTCCGAACTGCGGCAGGTAGAGCCGAAGGCCGATGCCGACCGAGACGCGGTACTCCGAGAGCGCAACCTCGTCGACGACGGTGCCCGAGTCGCAGAAGGCGACCCAGTTGACGAACTCGTCGATGAGCGGCATCTCGTACTGCGCTCCGGCGAAGAACTTGAAGGTTCCACCGATCGGGTCGCCGTCGGCCTGGCCGTCGGCGTTCACCGTCGGGGTCTCGAACCCCGGCGGGCCCGAGCTGGCGCTCTTGGGGCTGATCGTGCGGAACTCGAAGCCGCGGAACGTGCGGCCGCCGAGGTAGAAGCGCTCGGTCAGCGGCGCCTCGTCGTCGAAGATGTAGCCGCTCTGCACGGTCGTCTTGAGCACGCTCTTGCGGCCGATGAGGTCCTCGGCGAGCGTGAAGAAGCCGGTCCACTCGCCGTTGATCGCGGTGTACATGTACTCCCCGCCGAGCACGCCGTACTGCTGCACGCTGCCCTCGATGCGCGTGCCGCGCGATGGACGGTTCACGTTGTCGGTGTTGGTACGCGTGAAGGAGAACGTGAGCGAGTCGAGGTCGTACGGGCCCTGTTCCTGGTAGACGATGGTGGGGGTGGACGAGTCGAAGTCGGTGAGCTCGACCCGGTTCCAGTTCAGGCGGCTCGTGAACGTCCAGAGCTCGCCGAGCCGGCGCGAGAGCTGCACGTTGGGGCCCCAGCGTTCCTCGGTCCAGTCCTCGTAGACGCGGGTTCGGTAGAAGCCGTTGATGCCGCCGCCCCACTCGGAGTCGAGCAGCCGAGGGTCGCTGATGCCGATCGTGTAGTTGCTCACCTCGACGCCGGGCGAGATCGACGCGTTGAAGGTCTGGCCGGCGCCGCGGAAGGCGCGCTGGGCGAAGAACTCGTCGAGCGTGCGGGGCGTGTCGAAGAGGTCGAAGTTGCGCTGCGTCAGGCTGATCTGCCCAAAGAGGCCGGTGTCGGTGCTCGCGCCGACGCCGAAGTTGAGCGAGCCGGTGTTCTGTTCCTTGACCTCGACGAGGATGTCGCGCACGCCCTGGTCCTGCGGGTCAGGCTGCTGCAGGGTGACGCGGACGTCACCGAAGAGCCGGGTCCGTTCGAGTCGCTTGGTGGCTTCGTCAACCTGCCGGGCATCGAGCGGACGGCCCGGGTCGATCATGACATCGCGGCGGATGACGTTGTCGCGCGTCAGGCTGTTGCCCTGGATGCGCACGATGCCTGCGATCGTCTCGCCGCCTTCGCGCACCTTGAGCACCAGGTCCACCTCGGGACTCTCGCCGGTACGCACCCACTCGCTCTGCACGACCACGTCGGCGTGGCCCATGACCTGATACGCGCCCTTCACGGCCTCGACCGAGCCCTTCACCAGCGTTTCGAGGAACGCATCGCCCGGGCGGATCCGCAGCAGGCCCAGCGCCTGCTCGCTGGTCAGCGCCGGCACCTTCTCCTCGCCGAGGTTGAGGATGGTCACGTTGCGCAGGCGGTACTGCCGGCCTTCTTCGACGGCGAAGACCACCTTGGCCTCGTTGCCGTCGGGCGCCACGTCCACGCGGCGGTCCACGCGCACGTCGACGTAGCCCTGGCCCTTGTAGAAGCGGTCGAGGGCGGCGACATCGCCGGCGAGCCGATCCTCGTCGAGGTCGCCCTTGCCGAAGAGGAACACCCACTCCTTGGTCTGGATCTCCTCCTGCA
>JAGWXC010000318.1 GCA_018970045.1 Planctomycetota bacterium
GGTGCTGAGGCGTGTCATGCGTGTGCCCGCGCCGTTCAGCCCTGCAGTGCCTGCTCACGGTTCTCGAAGATCGTGAACACCGTGTTGAGGCGGGCGATCTCGAGGATGCTCTTCACGCGAACGGTGAGGCCGCAGAGCTTCAGGGGCGTCTGGCCCTTGCGCGCGTTCTGCAGTGCCTCGACCATCGTGGCCAGGCCGGAACTGTCCATGTAGGGCACGCCCGAGAGATCCAGCACCAGCGCGGTCGGCTTCTTCTGCAGCGACTCGGTGATGGCCTTGCGCATCAGCGGCGAGCGCGCCATGTCCACGTCGCCCTTGGGCGCGAGGATCGTCGCGCCGTTCGAGGTGTCGATCGCGATCTCGAGTGTGGGGCCTGGCTGCATCCCGCGATGGTAGTGGCGGGGCAGATTCGCTGCCACCGCAGACGGCTCAGGTGGCGGCCGCGGCCGGGTGCGGGGTGGCCCGCTTTTCCAGCACGACGCGCATGCCGCCCTCGGTGCGCGGCGCGTGCTCAAATCGGTCCACCAGCGTGCGCATGAGGTGCATGCCCAGGCCGCCCGGACGTATGTCCTCGAGATCGCGGCCCTGCAGCGCGTCCGGGTCGACGGTGCGGGCGCGGTCCTCGATCACGACCTGCAGGCCGGCGCCCTCGAGAAGCGCGCGCACGCTGATCCAGATCCGGCCATTCGGGTCACCGTCGTATCCGTGGCGGATTACGTTGGTCAGCGCCTCGTCCATGGCAAGAATCAGGTGGCACGCCGCCAGATCGTCGAGTCCCTCGTGCATCGCCATGGTGTTCACCAGCGCACGCACCGGCGCAAGCAGCTCGGGGCGGCTCAGGATCTGCAGGTGGATGGCCGGATCGTGGAAGCGTTCGGTCACGTCACCGCGCCTCCGGCGGGGTGAGGCCGCGATCCTTGCACCATTTCACCCAGGCGTCGATCGCCGACGCCCGATCGGCGCGTGTCGCTGCCCAGTCGTATCCGTTCGTCGTGCCGGTCAGCGTGATGAGCGCGCGCTGCGCGGTCCAGCGGACCAGCGGATCCTCGCTCGAGAGCGAGGGCAGGATCTTCGGCACGTCCTGCTCGTGGCCGGAGCGACCCATCACGTGCAGCGCCTCGATGCGGTCCATGGAGTCCGCGGAGTTCGCCGACGGCGCGCCGCAGCCCGCCAGCACGAGCGGCGAAAGCGCGGCGATTGCGAAGGGGCGACGGGTCACCATTCCATTTGTACCATCGGATTTCCGACCGGAACCCCATGACTCCACTCGCCAACAACACGCCCGACACGATCCTTGTGCTCGATTTCGGCAGTCAGTACGCGCAGTTGATCGCGCGTCGCGTTCGCGAGGCCGGCGCATTCAGTCTGCTCGTGTCGCCAGGCGAGTCGATCGAACGGCTGCGCGCCATGAGGCCCAAGGGCATCATCCTGAGCGGTGGCCCGGCCAGCGTGAGCGACAAGGGTGCGCCGACCTGCGACAAGGCCATCTTCGATCTGGGCGTGCCGGTGCTCGGCATCTGCTACGGCATGCAGCTCGGATGCAGCCTGCTCGGCAGTCGCGTGGACAAGGCGCCGGCGCGCGAATATGGCCGCACGCGCCTGGACGTGAAGCACGCCGAGGGCCTGATGAAGAACATCGCCAGCCCGACCACGGTGTGGATGAGCCACGGCGA
>JAGWXC010000319.1 GCA_018970045.1 Planctomycetota bacterium
AAACCGGTTGAGCTACTTCGGCGAGGGGGACGATTCTAGCGCGAACGCAGGGGTGCATGCCACCCCTGTGCGAAAGGGCGTGTTCAGGCCGTTGCGCAGGCCGCCGGCGCGTGCAGCCAGCGGGCGATCGCCGGATCGCGCGCCGCGTCGGGGTGCTTGCGCGCCAGCGCAGCCGCCACGAGGCCCATGAACAGCGGCTGCGGGCGCAGCGGGCGGCTCGTGAGTTCGGGATGAAACTGAGCGGCGATGAAGCAGGGGTGGTCGCTCGCGGCGAGTTCCAGCACCTGCATGATGGGCTGCGTGGGATGCTTGCCGCTGAAGTGCAGGCCTGCGCCGGTGAGCCGATCGATGAACGCGGGCTCGACCTCGTAGCGATGACGGAATCGCTCGCGCACCTTCGTGGCGCCGTAGAGCTGCGCCGCGAAGGTCTCGGGCTCGAGCGCGACATCCTGCCCGCCCAGCCGCATGGTGCCGCCCACGATGCCTTCCAGCTTCTTCTGGTCGGGCAGCTCGCTGATCACCGCGTTGGGCGTGGCCGGATCGAACTCGGTGCTGTTGGCGTCGGCGAGGCCGAGCACGTTGCGCGCGTACTCGATCACGGCCATCTGGAAGCCCAGGCAGATGCCGAGGAACGGAAGCTTGGTGGTGCGTGCGTGCTCGACGCAGCGGATCTTGCCCTCGACGCCACGCTGGCCGAAACCGCCCGGCACGATGATGCCGTCCATGTCGCGCAGCGTCTCGCGCACCTTGGCGGCGCTGTCGAGCGCGCTCGTGTCGAGCCAGTGCAGCTCGACGGACGCGTTGAGGTGGATGCCGCAGTGCTCGATGGCCTTGTCGATGCTGGCGTAGGCGTCGCGAAGGCTCGCGTACTTGCCCATCACGCCGATCTTGACCTTGCGCGCGCGGGGGCTGGCCAGTCGCGTGCTGAAGTCGTTCCACGCGCGACGCGCGATGTCCTCGCGGGTCACGTCGACGCGGTCATGCAGGTTGAGGATCGAGAGGATCTCGCGGTCGAGCCCGCTGGTGCGCATGGCGTCGGGGATCACGTAGATGCTCTCGCGATCGTGCATGCTGAAGATGCGCTTCATCGGCACGTTGCTGAACATGCCGATCTTCTGCATGACCTTCTCGTTCACCGGGTTGGTGGCGCGGCAGGCGATCACGTGCGGCTGCACGCCGCTCTCCATGAGCCGCTTGATGCCCAGCTGCGCGGCCTTGGACTTCTGCTCGCCCAGCGTCGCCGGCTCCAGGATGTAGGTGAGCGCCACGAAGCAGGTGCTGTCGGCGCCTTCCTCGAACGCGAGCTCGCGCAGCGCCTCGATGTAGAAGCCGTTCTCGTAGTCGCCGGCGGTGCCGCCGACCTCCACGAAGACGACATCGGCCGGGGTCCCGTTGGGGCCGCCGGTCATCGCGAGCTGGCGCAGCTTCAGCTTGACCGTGCCGGTGACATGCGGAATCATCTGCACATCGCGGCCGAGGAAGCCGCCGCGGCGCTCGCGATCCAGGATCTCGCTGTAGATCTGGCCAGCGGTGATGAAGTTCTTGCGCGACAGGTCCTGATCCAGGATGCGCTCGTAGGTGCCGAGATCCATGTCGGTCTCGAGACCGTCGGAGAGCACGAACACCTCGCCATGACGGAAGGGATTCAGCGTGCCGCTGTCGACATTCAGGTA
>JAGWXC010000320.1 GCA_018970045.1 Planctomycetota bacterium
AACCGCGAGGTGCGCGCGATCATCACGACGATCGGCGGCAGCAACTCGTCGAGCCTGGTGCCGTACCTCGACTTCGCGGCCGTCCGGGCGAATCCCAAGATCTTCTGCGGTTACAGCGACATCACCTCGCTGCACCTCGCGTTCATGCGCCATGCGGGGCTGTCGACCTTCTACGGGCCCGCCGTGATGCCGAGCTTCGGCGAGTGGCCCGAACTGCCGCACGAGATGGTCGATTCATTCCTCGATGCGACGATGCGGCATCTGGCTGGACCGCGTGAACTCGTCGCACCGAGCCGCTGGAGCCGTCACTTGCGCGATGCCCGCACCGACGCGTGGCGCACCGAGCCGCGCACCTGGGAACCGCACGCCGGCTGGCGCACCGTCACGCACGGCGTCGCCGAGGGCCCGACGCTGGCGCTGAACCTCAACACGCTTCGCTCGAACACAGGCACCCCCGAGATGCCGGACGTCGACGGCGCCATCCTCTTCATCGAGGACATGTCGAGCTCGCCCACGCAGGCTGAGCGCGCGTTCCGGCATCTTGCGGCGATGGGTGTCTTCTCGAAGATCGCCGGTCTTGTCTGGGGCCGCGTCGAGCATTGGTCGGACGAGGGCTGCCCGATCTCGGTCGAGGATCTCCTGCTTGAGGCGATCCGCGGCGAACTCGGGCGCGATCCTGCCTTCCCGATCGCGACCGATTTCGACTGCTGCCACACGACCCCGATGCTGACGATCGCGCAGGGCGTGCGCGCGCAGCTTGACACGCGGGGCACGACGGCGCGCATCACGCTGCTCGAGCCAGCGGTGGCGAGTTGACGCGGGTGGGCTTGGGCGTCATCACTGGATACCGTCCATGCCATGAACCGCCACGCAAACCGCATCGTTGAGCTCGTTGTGACGGTTGCCGCGATCGTGGCACCCGGTGCATTCACTTGCGCGCAAGTCCACTACCACGAGAGCGGCCACCCGTGGAACCAGCGTGCGGATGCCGGCCCTGATGCCGAGGTCCCGGGCTGGTACTACAACCTCGGCATCACGGGTATGCGCGCGGAGCTCGTGGCCGCTGAACCCAAGTCGCTCGTGATTCGCTACGTCTTCGCGAACTCGCCGGCGCATGGCCTGGTGTTCGCAGGCGACCGCATCGTCGGTACGGGTGGACAGCTGTTCCGCGAGGCGCACCGCAACGGCTACGGCGAGGAGGTCTTCGGTGCAACCGGCCCGATCGAGGAATTCGCAACGGCTCTCGAAGCCGCGCAGGATGCGCGCGCACCGGTCCCGGGGCAGCTCACGCTGACCCTGCTGCGTGGGGGTAAGCAGGTCGAGGTCACGCTGAAGGTCGGCACGGCGTACGGCCGCTTTGGAGCGGAGTATCCGGCGGCATGCGCCAAGTCGGAGCGCATCGTCAAAGAGTTGCTTGAGTACCTCCTCAAGCACCAGCGCGATGACGGATCGTTCGGCGATCCGGTGCATGACACCTTCGCCCCGCTGGCGCTTCTGTCGAGCGGCGATCCGGCACACCTGCCCGCCGTGGAGCGATGCGTTCGGCGCCTATGCACAAAGACCAAGGCCGTCGATGCGGAGGCGCGCGACGCGCTGCCCAACTGGAGCTACATGGGCGCTGCGCTGGTGCTCAGCGAGTACTACCTCGCCACGCGCGCCGCATGGGTGCT
>JAGWXC010000078.1 GCA_018970045.1 Planctomycetota bacterium
GACTTGCCCAGCGTGACGATCGCCGTGCGCTCGATCAGCGTGCGGCCACCGAGCGCGTTGACCTTGGCATCGAGCGATGAGGCGAGCCGATGGTTGGCGAGCGTTTCGGCATCGAGCGCGGTGCGCTCGGCGATCAGGTCACTGCGCGCCTTGCCGAGCCACTCGACCTGTGCAGCCAGCGCCGCGGGATCAAGCGACTTCGAGCCGAAGTCCTTTGCGCTCTCGGTCGCCGTCTTGGCGGCGATGGCATTGAGGAGATCGTTCTGGTCCTTCAGCCGCTGCCCGCGCAGCGCAAGCACCTGCCCCGCTCGCTGTGCCGCTTCAAGGTCTTCAATCGCCTTCTTCAGCTCCGGATTCGAGTTCGCGTCGTTGGGCAGCCGCGTTGCCTCGAATCGCACGTCGAGCAGCTTGGCGCCGCCCTTCGGCGCGTTCACCGTCGCCTGCACGCTGTCGGCATCGATCGCAGCCGGCAGGTTCGTGAAGCGCAGCTCGAAGAGCCCCTCGCGCTCGGGTGCGGCGGCCGTGCGCGAGACCATCGCGCGGCCCTGGTAGAGCGTGACCTCACCGATCGGTGCGGTCGGCGTCAGGGATTCCAGCTTGGGTTCCTGGGCGAGGGCGATCGACGCGGTGAGCGACAGGATGAAGGTGGCGGCGTGCAGCATGGTGGGCAGGGTATCCGGGGCGCGGGAGGTCTCTTCGCCATGATCGGCCACGGGGCAGCCTCCATGGAATCCACAACACATCTGATCGAATTCAGTCAATCCGTCGGATTCACAAAGGCCCGCTGGATACTCAATCATCGCGCCGGAATCGCCAGCGAGACCGGGATGAACCGGATGCGGCGGTAGTCGTCGGTCTCGGCCAGCACGCCCACGCGGCCGCCGCCGAGATCGACCGGCGCGCTGTAGGCGAAGAAGCCGGGTGCGAGCGCCTGCTTGAGCGCCCAGCTCGCGCCATCATCAAGCGAGACCCAGAGCGTGCCGTTGGTGCGCGCTGTGGTGCTGTCGCACCCGGTGAACACGAGCACAGGTCTTGCGCCCGCCGCGACCGACAGCAGCCCCGCTTGGCAACATGGATCCGGGAGCGACTCGATCGGCGCGAGCGTGGTCCATGTCGCGCCGCCATCCTTCGAGCGCGCGGCGAGTCGCTGTTTCGCGCCGTGGAAACTGCGGGCATTCAGAACCAGCTCGCCACCCTGCACTTCGGCGACCTGCACTTCGTTGGCGTGCGCCGGTGCGCCGCCGGGTGCGACCGTGCCCATCGACCACGTCGCTCCGGCGTCGTCGCTGAAGCAGGTGTACACGGTCCACCGCCCATACGGCCCTTGGTTGAAGGGCAGCACGATGCGACCGGCATGCGCACCGCCATGCAGCTGGATCGCCGCGCCCGGGCCGCTGGCCACGGTCGGCGCCTCGGGGCGACGCATGCTCGCCGTCACGTCACGCGGCTCACTCCACGTGGCCCCCGCGTCATCACTCGTGAGCACGTGCACACGGCAGACGCCCGGGCCATCCAAGCCCGTGGCCTGCTTGTGCTCGTGTGTGTCGGCTGGATAGCTCTGCACGATCACAATCACTCGACCTGCGTGGTCACCCGAGTGCAGCGTGACGACGCATGGATTGTTGATCGAGCGATCAGCAAGATCGAGCACCGTGCGCGGCGCCGACCACGTGAGGCCGCTGTCATCGCTGGTCGCCAGGACCAGATCGTTCGTGCCGATGTCACCAAGTGCAGCTCGACCCTCGGCCAAGGCGAGCAACCTTTGGCCCGCCTTCGTGATCGCGGGGATGCGGTAGACGGGGTTCGGCCCGGTTCCACCAACGAAGACATCCACCGCCGTACCCACCGTGATCGGTGCGGGCATCGGTGGGCAGTCGGAAACCTGCGGGGTCTGCTGCGGCGCGGGTGCCCCAGATTGCGCGTTCGCAGCCAAGCCGACCGCCATCGCCAGCAACGCAACCGCCCGCCAAGACCGATCCATCGGTCGCGGGGCGCGCCTCATCACGCCAGCTCCGCCGTCCCCGTCGAGTCACCGAACGCATCGAGCTTTGCACCGACCTTCTCAGCGATGCCTCGATGGAGGTTGCAGAGCGGCGTGTCAGAAGCGTGCGCGATCACGCGGCCGCCCTTGAGCCCGAGTGCCGAGCCGCCGGCGATCAGGATCGGAAGGTCGGCGTGGTTGTGCACGTTGCCATCGGTGATCGCGCCGCCGTAGAGCACCACGGTCGTATCGAGCACGGATCGTCCGCCTTCCTTGCACGCATCCAGTGCACGAAGGAGCGCCGCGAAACGCTCGCTGTGAAAGGTCGTGATCCGCGTGAAGGCCTCCATCTTGGCCAGGTCATTGCCGTGGTGCGAGACATCGTGGTGCCCCTGCGTCACGCCGACCTCGGCGTAGGGGCGATTCGAGCCTTCGTTGGCGAGCATGAAGGTCGCCACGCGCGTGGAGTCCGTCTGCAACGCCAACGCAAGCACCTGCGAGAGCAGGTCGGTACGGCGCGCCAGGTCCATCGGGCCACCCGCAAAGTCAGGAATGCGATCGGCATCAAGCTGCGATGCGGCGTCCTCCGCCACGCGTTGTTCAAGTCCGCGGACGGCATCCATGTACTCATCGAGCCGAGCGCGGTCATCGCGCCCCACGGTGCCCGCGATGCGCTTGGCTTGCGCGAGCGCACCATCCAGAATCGAGCGGCGTGAACGTGCCTGTGCAGCGGCCTGCTCAGGCGTCTGGCCCACGCGACCGAACAGCCGGTCGAACGCGGCCTTCGCATCGGTCTCCTTGCCGTTGGGCAGGCTCTCGCCCCTCCATGAGATGTTGGCGCTGTACGCGCACGAGTAGCCGCTGTCGCAGTTGCCAGCGGTCATCGCCGGTTCGGTGCCGAGTTCAAGCGAGCGAAAGCGCGTGGTCGCGCCCGAGCGCTCGAGCGCATCAGCCATCGCCTGGTCGACCGATTGCCCCGCGCGGATGTCATCACCGGCGGTCTTCTTCGGCTGCATGCCGGTGAGGAAGCACGCTGCGCTGCGCGCGTGATCGCCAGGACCATCGCCGTTGGCTTCGGCGTGACGGTGGCGCAGCCCAGTGTGCACGGTGATCTCGCGACGGAAGGACTCCAGCGGCGCCAGCGCGGGCGATGGAGACCATGTGCCGTTCGCCGCGATCTGCGGGCGCCAGGTGGCCGGGTTCACGCCGTTGGGGAAGAAGACGAAGATCGCGCGCGCGTTCTTGGGTGCCAAGGCGCTCGCCGTCGCGGCGTGCGCGGCGGGGCCAATTCCGCGCGGCAGCATCGCATCCAAGAACGGCAGCGCGATCGTGGCACCCACGCCACGCAACACGGTCCGTCGAGCGAGATGGCCGGGGCGCATGGACCTACTGTAGTGCGGTGCGCTGGATCGGCCAGCGCAAGAGGGTGATTCAGCCCAGTTCACGCATCATCGCCGAGACCGATGCGGGCCACGATCGCCACGAGATCACGTCTGTCGGAGCCTGATGCGGATCGACGCCGCAGACGATTTTTGGCCGAGGCGGCTTCGAGGCATCATCAAAGGTGCTCGACCATCGCATGATCGGATCCAGCCACTCTCGCTGGAAGGTCGCGCCGGCCTTGACTTCGATCCCCACCCGGTGTCGTGGTGTCTCAACCATGAGATCGATCTCAAGGCCGGACTGATCGCGCCAGTGGCTCCATGCATGACGCTGACCAGCATTGGCTTGCGCCTTCATGGCCTCAGCCACCACCCACGACTCGAACATCGGCCCACGCAAGGGGTGGGTGCTCAGGTGCTCCGTCGATCTGATGCCCAGCAGCGAGCAGGTGAGCCCGCTGTCGAGCATGTGCAGCTTCGGGCTCTTCACCAAGCGCTTGCGCACATTGCCGTGCCATGCAGGCAAGAGCGCAAGCACGAACGTCGCCTCGAGGACCGAGATCCAGCTGCGTGCGGTGGGCGCCGACACGCCGGCGTCAGCCGCCAGCGCGGAGACATTCAGCAGTTGCCCGGTCCGGCCGGCGCACAGCGCCATGAATCGACGGAACGCATTGAGATCACCGAGTCGCAGCACAGAACGCACGTCACGCTCGAGGTACTTGGCGACGTAGTTGCTGAGCCACAGCACGGGGTCGAGCCCCTCGGCATGGATCGGCGGATAGCCACCTGCCAGCAAGGCGTGATCAAGCGAGGGAGCCTCGACGCCGTGTCCCGGTGCAAGGCGCGCCACCTCGGTCCCATCCATGGGCAAGAGTTCCAGCATCGCCACACGACCTGCAAGCGACTGCGAAATGCCTGAGGACAGTTGCAGGCTCTCGGAGCCCGTCAGGATCCATCGCCCGGGTGCACGATTCGCATCGATCACCTCGAGCAAGTAGGAGAGCAACTCGGGCACGCGCTGGATCTCGTCGAGGATCGCCCCGCTCTCACTGGGAGCTTTCGCCAGGAAGCCGCGGGGATCCGCGCGCGCGAACGCCGCCACGTCGGGCGACTCGAGCACCCAGGCACGGTGGCCGGGGAAGGCATGTCGAGCGAGGACCGACTTCCCGCTCTGGCGAGGTCCCACGATGGCGACCGCGGGGAAACTGCCCGCGCATCGGGCCACATGCGGCTCGATGGCGCGCGGAATGGTGGATCGCAAGTCACTCACAGGCACGAGGATAGGGCAAGTTCTGACAGATTGAAAGTCTGACTTTCGATCTGTTAAACATTATAGGACTCTATCCGGACCACCGAACGTTCGGCGGCTGATCCACTTGGGGAGCTGCGCTGCGCGGCGCGAGCGATGAAGGCGAGCCGTGCGCAGTAGCGCACGAACACCCACTTGGGCGCTCTGTGTCCACGAACTGAGTCACGAACAGGCGCCCCACACCATCGCCCGCTGAGTCGGCGTGCGCCGCACCACGCGCCACCGCAGCCCCCGCGCTCACCCGCCCCGCCTCAGTCCCCCGCTGCGTCCGGCGCCCGCCTCCGCTGGAATGCGTCGCTCATCGCGATCCCCGTCACCAGCGACTCGAACGAGCGATCACGCGCAAGCCGCGCGGCCAGCGCAGCCACGAGCGGATCGTCGGCATCCGCCGTCCCGCGACCGAGTGCGTAGACCAGGAGTCGCCGCGCGAGCGAACGCTCGAAGGCGGTACCCGCACCGACCATGGTCGCCACACCCGGCACGCCGGTGATCGTCGCGCCTCCGGGTAGTTCCGTCGTGTCCTCGACCGCGTGACCATCGACCATCGTGCGGGTGCGGCCGTTGGCATCGAAGCGCTCGAACGCTAGGCCGATCGCGTCCATGCGCACGTGGCAGCTCGCGCAGTCGGGGTTCGCGCGGTGCATCGCCATGAGCTCGCGCATCGAGCGGTGCTCGGTGTTGGTCGCGCCCTCGGGCAACTGCGGCACGCCCGGTGGCGGCGGCGGCGGTGCCTGATCGAGCAGCGCTTCAAGCACCCACTTGCCGCGCTTGACCGGGCTCGTTCGGGTGGGATTGCTAGTCGCGGCGAGCACGCTGCCGTGGCCAAAGATCCCCGGCGGCCTCGGCGCACCGGCGCCGCCGTAGAACGCGAGCAGCTCCTGGCCTGACGCAGGCTCCGCCGACTCGAGCAGCGCGCGTACCGGCAACTCGCCCCGCACCACGCGTCGACACAGGTCACGGGTCTCCTGCTGCATGAGTGCGAGCATGCGTGCATCGAGCCCCGGATAGATCGCCGGGTCGAACTGCCGCAGCTCCAGGCCATCGATCCCCAGCCACTGCGTGAAGAAGCGATCGGCGAGCGCATCGGCACGCGGGTCAGCCAGCATGCGCTGCACCTGGGCCCGGAGCGGTCCCGGCTTCGTCAGGTCGCCGCGGCTTGCAGCCTCCCGCAAGGCTCGGTCGGGCACGCTCGCCCACAGGAAGAACGCCAGACGACTCGCGAGTTCGCTGCCAGTGAGCGCTCGCACGGTGCGCCCTTCGGCGAGCGGTGCCTCCACACGCAGCAGGAACCGCGGGTCCACGAGCACTGTGGTCACCAGCGCGCGAAGCTGGTCATCGAAGGGCGCCTTCGATCCACCAGCGGCATCGATCGCCGTGCGAGCCAGCGTCTGGCCATCGCGGTCCTCGACCGGCACACGGAAGAGCTCGGTCGCCAGCGCAGTCGCCACGCGCCGCAGTTGCTGCGTGGTCGATCCCTTGCCGGCGATGTCGCTGGCCCAACGCTGGAACGGCGTGGGCGTGGTCGGTTCGAGCGGGCCGACCAGGCACATGCCATGCAGATGCAGGTTGCGGTCGCGCGCGGCTGCGTTTGGTTCCTTGGGGTTGTAGTAGTCGTTCAGGAACGCCACGCCGATTCGGTGTGGGCCGGGCTCGAGCCGGCCCTGCCAAACCAACATGCCGGGCTTGTTTCGCTCGAATGGGACGTCGATGCCGTCGACCGCCGGTCCGGATGGCGGGCTGGTGCCAGGTGCACCCTGCTCGGGTGGGGTGTCGCGATTCACCGGCTTCTTCCGCCCATCACCATCGGTCGGTGCGTTTGGCTGCAGCGCTTGGCCTTGTACCGTTGCCCCGTCCACGAGCACCGAAGCCCGCGCAACATCCGGCCCCGCGCGCGATGCCGAGACCGTGGCCTCGAATCGATAGGTCCCTGGCAGCGTGACCATGAAGCTGGCCGTGAGTGACCCATTGGTCGCGAGCATCTGCACGCCGTCGTGCTGGCCGCCTTGACCGCGGCGTTCGAGCGAGCCAAGCGCCGCGTCCATGGTGCGCTGCTGCGATGGCGGCAGCACTGCGGCGGCAGCGACGGCCTCGGCCGACACCAAGAACTTCTCGACCAAGAGCGGTGGCAACGCAAGCGTGGCGGCGGTGGTATCGAAGCCCTCGCCCACGTCATCGGCCGGCAGCGTGGCGAGCGCGATGGCGCGCAGCGATTGCGCGAAGGCGGGAGGCTGGGTGGTTGCGTCAGTCACCAAACTGCCGATGGTGTCGCGAATGCTGTTGGCGACCTGCCAGCGATTGAGCCGGCGCACGAGCGGCACTTCACGGCGTGCCGGCGGCACGGCGGCATCAATGGCCGCGATCATCGCCGCGTACTCGGCAGCGCTGGGCCGCTCGGTTTCCTCGGTCGGCGGCATGTCCTGCCGCACCAGGCGAGCGCGGATCGCACACAGCGCCGACGGCTGCGCGCCATCGAGCACCGCGTTCAGGTCAAAGCCCCCCTTTCCGCGTACACCGTCGTGGCAATCAAGGCAGTGAGTGCGGAGGCTTGATGTGAGCGCAGGCGGTGTGGATTGGGAATCTGCGTGATTCGCGATCGCGGGCGCATCATGCAGCGGTACAGAGGCCGCCGCCGTGCTCGGTATGCGCGCCTCAGCGTGCGGCAACACCGTGACGCCAGCCACGACGAGGGCCACAACACATCCAACTGTACGCAACGCCATCACGGACAGACGATACCCCGCAACGATTGGGGCCCAAGCCCCGCCCCGGCGCTACATCCGGACCACGAGCTTCAGCACGCTGGGGAGGTTCGACTGCTCAACGCCTGACTTCAACATGGCGAGGAACTGCGGCTCGAAACGGAGCAAGCCACAGCGTGACACTGGCAGGCCCTAGGGGGCGGGTTCGCCTTGGCACACTTGATCCGCAGCCCACGAAACGTAGTGACGCCACGCTGTCGAACGTTCAAGGGCGGCTGCTTCCAGCGCCATGCGTAGATCGAGATGCTGCCGCATGGCGTAGTCGAGCGCCAGCAAACACTCGGGTGCGGTAGGCAAAGTGGTGCTTGAAGTCGAATCGTCGGATGCGGCTGGCTTCGTCCCGGAACTCCAGATAGAGCTCTATGGCCCGACGCAACCCGTGCTGTCGGGCGCCGCGCGGGATCGTGTGGGCCGCAAGGTCTCCGAGCGTTTCGTTTGTCCCGAACAGTTGGACCATTAGCTCGCCGCCGTCCTCGAGCATGGCCAAGACCTCCGTCAGACCCCATCGAAGCCGACCCGATGATGCATCGCGAGTCATGGTGAGGCTGGCCCATTCTTGACCGCGCTGCTGAAACGCCCAGTGCAACGCACGAAGCACCCTTTCACCATCGCGAATCGATCGGCGAGGTGTGATGGGGAAGATCACTCCATACACCCAACCCCGATCAGGTCGGCCACCGAGATAGCTCAGCAGGAACTTCTGCCGGAACCACCAACGCCCCTCATCGAAGAGGCAGAACGGAAACCGGGTCGGCGAAAGCAGGATCAACACAGGAATCACGACCACACCCACAACCCGACTCCAGAATCGCCCTGCTCGGGTTTGGAGCCTGGGGTCTTCATCGATTGAGTGGCAAAGTGATGGCTCGATCGAGTCCGAGGCCATCGGATGGTGATCTGGCATCCCGCTCACGCTCGACGCGCCGGCCGCGGACGTCGGCATCCACTGCTCATTTGCATCGAGGTCCGATGAAACATCAATCAGTCCGGAGTCATCCCAATGCTCAGAATTCTCATCACACGGGTTTGGTTCCGGGGCCCCAACAAGCAACTACAGTCCTGAGTCGTCGTCAACCCGCTGAAGAATCGGGTCGCTGTTGTGGGAACGTGGAGCGCTGTCGGACACACCACTAGTCTCGCCACACTGTCAGTTTGGGTCAACGCTTTTTTCACGAAACGCCTGATGTCAGCTACTCAAAGACCTCAGCCGACGCGAGCAGCGGCGTCCTTAGGCGCAAGCCGAGGTGCCACGTCCATCTGCCACAGCCGGACCAAGTCCGGATCATCCCAGCGGACAGGGCAGTCGCAAAGCGGCTGGGCTGCTCACCCGAGTAAGAGTTCACAGACACCAGCCATGCATTGGATTCGCTTTGTGCACGTGACCTCCCCGTATCGGGTACTCCACAGACACTCGCCTACCTGAAGCGCCTCGCCTCTCAGTTGGATGGCCACTCCACCGCGCCGGAGCAGCACGAGACTATCGCTCACTACCTCGACATCGACTCCCGGCGAAAGCACGAAATTCGCGATTGATCCGCGAGGAGCGACGTCCATGACACGTACGCCTCGATCGGTGACTTCGATCTTTCGACGCACCACGTTCGCGCCATCGAACATCTCTGCGGTGGCGCCGGCTTCACTGAATTCAACGATCCTTGCCTTGGCGCGGTCCTTCATCGCAAAGAGTCCCCAGCGGCCGGGCAGCCATTCTGCCTGCTCGCGCCCTGGAACCAGCACCGTGGAGTGGCAAGTGCTGGCTCGAAGCTCGTTTCTGACGTCCGGCCGCGGCGTGTACACGCCCGTGCCCGGATCGTCGACGATCGGCCCGGCAGGCGTAAAGAGCGTGACCGACAACTGGTCGCAATGCGCATGACCTCCGTTGCCGAGCTGACCCACATGCCCGCAGCGGAGGGTGAGGCCAAAGCAGGATCGATTCCATGTGAATAACCCGAACTGTGGCCAATGCTGGGGCGGCGCGGCATCCGGCGACTCGAGCGTCGCATCCCCGAGCCATTTGACAAGCCACTGCGCCTCGGGCCCGGTCGGGCCGGACGCGCTCCCAAACAACGCCCGCACCCCCCGGACGAGATGCCGATGGTCAATGATGTCCGCATCGGGCTGATCGGCCATCTCGATGCGGAAGAACCGACCGCTGTCGTTGTCGCCGATCTGCGGAACTGACCCATCCTGGCGCAGCAGGCATTCGGTGAACTGCCCCATTCCCCAGAGTCGCCGCCGGAGATCACCGTCGAAGGGATGCGCGAGCCCGTTTGGCCACTCCACTCGCGCCGTGGCGGGCGCAGCCGGTGACGGATGAAAGCAGCGGACGGGTCCAGACCACCAGCGCACGGCGCGTTCCGGCTGGTGACGCGAGATCCAGAGCATGAGCGCGGCTGAGTGAACCGCCATTTCGGCGGAAAGGCGGTGATAGCACGAGCTCGCCTCGAAATTGGAACCCTCCGGGTGGAACTGGGACCGGATGTGAAAGACCATCTCGCGGCCGGCGAAAGCCAGCCACTCGGAAGCTTCCCGGTCACCATCGAGGTAGGCGCCGACATAGAGCAGCCCCGCGATATTGGCCAGATAGTGGTTCGAGCAGAGACGCTCGCCCCACTCCAGATTCCGCGCGATGTACCTTGCATGGTCGCGTGCCGTGCAGGCCACGACCTTCAGGAAGTCGGGATCAAACTGCGCGCCAGCGGCACGCGCGATGTCCACGGCGACGAGGATGTTCGCGATGCGTATCCCGACGTCCATTGGGCAGAGCCATTGCACACCGAATCCCGGCGGATTCGAGCGGACGAAGTCGACGATGTGGCCGCGGATGATGTCGGTGGCGTGTGCATGCCATGCGGGATCCGCGCCTTCCATGCGCGCGGCGATGGCGGGCAAGTGCTGCAGCCGGCCGATTTCCCACGGCCACTTCACCTCCACGCCGGGTTCATCACCGTACGCAATGCGCGATGACCGTTTCCGGGCATCCCAGCGGTAGCCG
>JAGWXC010000321.1 GCA_018970045.1 Planctomycetota bacterium
CGAGCCGATCACCTACATCCGCGGCCGCAGCATCCCGCACCAGTTCATCATCGTCGACGAGGCGCAGAACCTGAGCCCGCACGAGGTCAAGACGATCGTCAGCCGCGTCGGTGAAGGCACCAAGATCGTGCTCTGCGGCGACATCGGGCAGATCGACAGCCCGTACCTCGATGCGGCGAGCAACGGTCTGGCGCACCTCATCGAGCGCATGAAGGGCCAGCGCATCGCGGGCCACGTCACGCTCTCGAAGACCGAGCGCAGCGAGCTCGCCAGCCTGGCCGCCGAGATCCTCTGAGCCGACGGCCGGATCGGCACCCTGATGGTGCACGGCGCGCAGGGCCCGTGCCCGCGGCTGTCCCCGTGCACCGGCTCAGCGGCCGGCGGAGTCCATTGGCAGCCGCGCGGTGCCGACCGCCAGCAGCGCCACGGCTGCTTTCTCGTGGCTTTCCCTGCATTCCCGGATCGGGTCGGAGTCCGCCACGATGCCGCAGCCGGTCCAGTACGTGAGCCGTGTTCCGCCCTCGACCTCCTCGAGGCCGAAGGTCCGGATGGCGACGTTGAGGGCCACGGCGCCATCGTCACCGAGCCATCCGAGCGCGCCGCAGTAGGGGCCGCGCGCAAAGGGCTCGAGTTCATCGATGATCTGCATGGCACGGACTTTCGGCGCGCCCGTGACCGAGCCCGGGGGGAACGTTGCTCGCAGGAGGTCGGCGTGGCCAATGCCCGGGCGCAGCGTGCCCGACACTTCCGCGACGGCATGCTGCACGGTGGGGTGGCGCTCGATCGATCGCGGCTCGCTCACGCGCACGGAACCGATCGAGCAGACCCGGCCGAGATCGTTGCGCATGAGATCGACGATCATGTGAAGCTCGGCGCGCTCCTTGTCGCAGCGTTCCAGTTCCGCGGCGCAACCATCGGCGGCACGGGTTCCCTTGATCGGGCGAGTGCGGACGCTTCGCGAGTGCGCGTCGACCGACAGGAAGAGCTCCGGCGACACGCTCAGTACCGCTCGCCCCGCACCGAGCTCCGCGTAGGCGCCGTAGCGCGCGGGGATGCGCTCGAGCACGCCGAGCGCCCAGGCCCGCATCGGCATGGGCACGAAGCCAGTCCACGCGCGCGCGATGTTGGCTTGGAAGATGTCCCCCGCGCGGATGAACTCACGCACGCGCGCGACCCCACGCGCGTAGTCGTCGTCGCTCGTCTGCGGTTCGAGCGTGCCTGCACGGGGTGCGGGCAATTCGGCGACGGACGGCAGGCCCGGGCTCGTCCACGAACGCTGTTCATGATCGAAGGCGTGCACCCGGCGCGCCCGCAGCAGCGTGCCGTCGCCGAAGGGCGATGCGTGGCGCGGGCGGAGTGCGCGGGCCATCGGTTCGATCGTCGCACCGAGTCCGTACGAGAGGCTCGCGATCCAGCCGCCGCCTTCGATGGGCGTGCACGCCGTCAAGGCATCGAACAGGTTCGCGCCCATGCCGTCGGCCGCGTGGACGACGCGCTCGACCTCGACCAGCGTGCTGGTCCTGGCGTGCGGCCCACCTCCGCCGCTCGACAGGAGCGCCAACGGCGTCGCTGCGGCGCAGCCGAATGCCCGCCGGATCGGCTCGTCGAGGGTGGGTGACAGGGCGACCGCCATCGCACGATCCTAGCGATCC
>JAGWXC010000322.1 GCA_018970045.1 Planctomycetota bacterium
GGCATGGAGCAGCGGACGCTCGCATGCATTGGACGAACCTTCCCATGACGCAGGGCCCGGTCGTGGTGCTTGGTGCCAGCAGTGACCTCGGTCAGGCGGTGCTGCGGCGGTTGGTCGAAGGCGGCTTCGATCAGGTCATGGCCGCCCATCGTGCCACGTTCGCAGCGTCGCCTGGTGTGACAAGTGTGCGCTTCGACCTGGCGTGTTCGGATGCTGCCGCGCGGCTGGCCGACATGCGTCCTTCGGCGATCATCAGTGTGGCGCCACTGCCTGTGGCAGCGCCGGTGCTCGCACGGCTTCTGGATGCGCAGGGCATTCGTGTCGTGGCCTGTAGCTCAATGAGCGCTGTCAGCAAGATCGATTCGCCCGTCGCGAGTGAGCGATCGGTGGCGAGCCGCCTCGCTCAAGCTGAGCGCGCGCTGCAGGCATCGTCCAGTTGGAGTCCCGTCACGATCCTTCGGCCCACGATGATCTATGGCGGAGCCACCAATCGGAATGTCGCGAGGATCTGGAGCATCGGCCGCCAATTGGGATTCGTGCCGTGTCCCTCGGAACCGACCGGACTGCGCCAGCCGGTGCACCTCGAGGACGTCGCGGAAGCGCTGGTCCGCTGCCTGGGCATCGGGGGCGCCCGGTCGCGGGTGATCGAGATGGGTGGCGGCGAGCGGATCACGTTGCACGGGATGATCCGCCGCATTTCGGACGCGGCGGGCGTTCGTTGCGTGCTGGTGCCGCGCTGGGTGGTGAAGAGCCTTGCCAGCCCGTTGGCTGCCCGTCTGCTGGGCGCGCAGGTCGGCGCGTTGCAGCGGATGCATCGCGATCAGATCGCCGACAATGGCGAAGTGGAGCGCCTGCTGATGATCCGCCCACGGGCCTTCGCGCCGGAGTCGCATCGATGAGCCGAACGCACTGCGACGTGGTGATCGTCTGTTTCGGCGCGTCTCCGTGGCTCGAGCGATGTGTAAATGCCGCATTGGCCGCGGAATGCTGCGGAGACGTGATCCTGGTCGACCATGGACAGACCGGATCGCTGCCGTCTCGTCTGGCCGCACGTGCCGACGGGCGGGTGCGCGTGGTCGGCGACGGGACAAACCGCGGATTTGGCGCCGGCTGCAACGTCGGGTTCGCCGCGTCGAATGCGGAACTTCTGGCGATCGTGAACCCGGACTGCGTGATCCAGCCCGACGCAATCGTTCGGATGCGAAATGTCCTCGATGAGCACCCCGGCACAGGTCTTGTGGGCGCGATGTTGATCGGCCCCGACGGTGAAGAGCAGGCAGGGTCGCGTCGGCGGGTTCCGGGCATCGCCGAATCCGTGGCCCGGGTTTTGGGCTTGCACCGCTTGCCCCGGATCGGTCGGCGAGTGGACTTCAACCGCTCTGGCGAGATGTTGCCACCGGAGTCCCAGGACGTGCCGGCGGTCTCGGGTGCGTGCATGCTGGCGCGACGCGACGTGCTGCAGGCGGTCGGCGGCTTCGATGAGCGCTTCTTTCTGCATTTCGAGGATCTGGACCTGTGCGTGCGGGTGCGCGAGGCGGGCTTTGCCGTGCGGTTCGAGCCGCGTGCCCGTGCCTTTCATGCGAAAGGTTGCAGTTCGCGGGACACTCCGGTGCGCGTGCTCTATCACAAGCATCGGTCGTGGCTCCTG
>JAGWXC010000323.1 GCA_018970045.1 Planctomycetota bacterium
TGGCTGCAGAGCGTGACGCTCGGAGCGGGGCAGTTCTGCACGAAGCCGGGGCTGCTTCTGGTGCGCGACCGCGAGGTGCAGGACCGCATCGTGGCGCGACTGGCTCCGCAGTTCGATGCCCTGGACGATGCGACGTTGCTGAGCATCCAAGGTGCTTCCGACTTCCGCAGCAGCATCGAGCGCCTCCGCGCAGCCGGTACCGTCCTGCACACGGATTCTGCGACGCGCTCCGCCGGCGGCGCTCGGGTCCGGCCGGCGCTGTGCAGCACGACTGCCTCCGCGGCGCTCAAGGCCAGCATGCTCGACGAGGTCTTCGGTCCCTTCGGCCTCGTGCTTGCGCTCGATGGTGACACGCCGGCATCGATCTACGCCGCGATCGGCGGGCAATTGACCAGCGGCCTCTGGTGCGACGCAGGCACCTCGCATGACACCGCGGCATCGTGGCTCGCGCAGCTTCGGCCTCACTGCGGCAGGCTGCTCCTGAACAAGATGCCCACGGGCGTGACCGTGACGGAGTCCATGGTGCATGGCGGGCCATTCCCTGCCACGGGCTCGGCTGCGCACACCGCCGTCGGCTTCCCCACCAGCATGCTCCGCTTCGCGGCGCGTCGCTGCTACGACGCCGTGCCAGCGCAGTACCGGCCGCCGCTGCTTCGTTGAGCGATCGTTGTGCGGATCAGCCGCGCGCGTCCCAGGCCTTCAACAACTCGACCTCGCGCTCCGTGTTGATGCCGGGAGCACGACCGCCCCACGCAAAGGTCGCCGGTCGCTCGGCCTTGGTGCGCTCGAAGTCGGCCAGCGTGTCCCGCGCCGTCTCGGCAAGCGGCCTGCATGCGAGCCCGGCACTGAAGGCCTTCGTGCAGTTGGCACGGCCTGATCCTGCGTACTCGGGCATCTGCGGGATCCAGAGCGGCAGTCCCATCCACGGCGCAACGTTCTGCTCGAGCAGCCACTGCTCGTCGCACCACGCGAACTCCACCGGGCCGCTCACGGTCGCCTTGATGCCTGCCAGCATCTCCTCGAAGCTGAGCGGTCCCTCAGGACCATTGGCAAGGTAGGTGCCGGCATGGCCATCCTCCACGAGCTTGAGCATGAACGCCGCAAGATCGCGTACATCGATGAACTGCACGCGCACGTCGGCGGGCTTGGGTGCACGCGGCGCGAGCACGCGCCCGCCGCGCGCGATGCGCACGGGCCAGTAGGTGAACCGCAGCGAATCGTCGCCGGGCCCCACGATGAGGCCGGGGCGGACCACGCACGACCGGTCGCGGAACGCCAGGTTGGCCTGCTGCTCGCACAGCGCCTTGAGCGGCCCATAGGTCTCGCCGGTGACCTGTTCCACCGTCGGATCGGGGATCGTGCCGACGGGCGTCGACTCGTCGGGCGCCACCGAGTTGTCGGTGAAGACCGAGATCGTCGACACGAGCTGGTAGAGGTGCGTGACGGGCTCGAGCAGCTCGGCCGATGCCTTCGTGATGCGCGGCACGTAGGAGGAATTGTCGATGACCGCGTCGAAGCGCGTGCCTTCCTTGCGCATCGAGGCCACGAGCGCCTCGAGCGACTTCAGTCCGTCGCCCTTGGCCGGATCGCGGTCGCCCTTGAGCTGCACGATGTCCTTGAACGCGTCGCCTGCGAAGCGG
>JAGWXC010000324.1 GCA_018970045.1 Planctomycetota bacterium
CTCGAGGTCGCCAAGACCCCACGTCCGTCCGAGGAGCAGGGACTCGGCCATGTTGCGCCGGGAACCGCGATCGATGGCTTTGACCTGCTGGAATTGATCGGCGAAGGTGCAAGCGGACAGGTGTACCGCGCGCGACAGCGCGCACCCGACCGCGCGGTGGCGCTGAAGCTCCTGTGGCCGTGCTCGCGTGCCGAGGCGCTCGAGCAGCGCCGCGAGGCGTCGATGCTGGCGCAGCTCGAGCATCCGGGCATTGCGCGGCTCTACGCGGTCGGCGTGTGGCAGCATGCCGGCACGTTTCGCCCGTGGATGGCCCTCGAGCTGGTCGAAGGTGCACAGCCACTCACGCCTTCCGCCACCTCGGGCTGGAGCATCGGGACTCGCGTGGCGCTGATGGCATCGGTCGCGGACGCCCTCGCGCACGCCCATGCAAAGGCCATCATCCACCGTGACCTGAAGGCCGACAACGTGCTGCTGGCCAAGGACGGCACCGTGAGGATCATCGATTTCGGTCTCGCGCGCCGTGCCGGTCCCGGACACGACCGCTCGATCACGCTGCTGGGCGATCGCATCGTCGGCAGCCTTGCCTCCATGGCTCCCGAGTGCCTCGCGCCGGGTGCGGTGGCCGATGTCCGTGCGGATGTCTTTGCAGTCGGCACCATCCTGTTCGGTGTGCTCGCGGGCCAGTCGATGCGCAACCTCGACGGTCGATCGATCGCCCAGGCGCTTCGCTCCATCGAGATGGAGGCCCCACCGAGGCTGGCCACGCTGGATCGAAGGCTCAAGGGCGACTTGGATCGCATCGTCGCCAAGGCAGTCCATCCGGATCCGTCGCAGCGATACTCAAGCATGGCGCTTTTGGCGCGCGATCTTCGGGATCATCTGGCCGGCAAGCCCGTGCTCATTGAGCAGCAGCATCCCGCGGAACGGCTGGTGCGATCGGCTCGACGACACTGGAAGGCGTGGTCGGTCGCGGCGAGCGTCGTCTTCATGCTCGTCGCTGCCGTCACCATCTCCGCTCGATCCGCCGCACATGCGCTCGAGCAGGCCCGGCTGGCCAACCTCAGCGCCGCAGCGAGCGCGGTCGACGCCACGGACCAGCTGGCGCTCGATCGCGCCCTCACAGCCCTGGCCGACGATCGATCCATCGAAACGGATCTGCTCCGACGCGTGGCCTCGCTGCGCGGCGGGGACATGGCGGACGGCGACTGGTATGCCATGGCGCCTGGACCCGATGGATCCTGGATGGTCGGGTCCGTTGCCAAGGTGAGCGACACCGGTGAAGCCTTGGCATTCCTCTGCCGCTGGGATGGCATCGACCGTGCCTGGACGGTGCCGCTGCCGTTGGCCACCACCAATGGCGTGGCAGTCTCGCCGGATGATGCATGGGTCGCCTGCTGCCATGTGACCGAGGGCGTCTCGGTGGTCGATGCGTGTACCGGCTCGATCCATCGCGCGTGGCCAGCACGGGCGAACGAGGCCGGCGGAGTGCCGATCTTCCTCGAGGATGGATCGCTCGTCATCCTGACGACCCACTGCCAACGCTGGGCGATCGACGGGCAACCACTGTCGCCCGCGGTCGATCTCGGCATTGGCGAAGCTCGTGCAGCCCAGCTGCTTCCCGATGGACTGGTGCTCGT
>JAGWXC010000079.1 GCA_018970045.1 Planctomycetota bacterium
AGGCACCGGGCGCCAGATCGGGGAAGGTGCGCTCCAGTTCTTCCTCAACCCGCTGCGTGCCGAGCCCGAAGATGCTGACTGGCCCGCGGCAGGTCGGGCAGCGTTCGGGAAGCCGCAGTTCGGACAGGCAATGGTGGCAGCGCACGAACCCGCCCTTGGGCAGGCGGCTGTCCCGATGGGCCACCATGCCGGCGTCGCAACGGTCGCACTCCATGGCCCAGTCGCATCCCTTAGCGGCGCAGACGATCGAGTTCGCGTAGCCACGGCGGTTGAGCAGGATGATCGCCTGGCCGCCCTCGTCCAGGGTGCGTCGCAGAGCACGCTCGAGCGTGGGTCCGACCAGGTGCACACGACGATCCGACCAGGCTCGCTGCTCAGCGCGGAAGTCCACGAGTTCGACCCTCGGCGTGCGCAGGCCGGGCGCCCGACGCGAGAGACGGTGAAGGCTCACGGTGCCACGGTCGGTGGCGTTCCACCAGGTCTCGAGGCTGGGCGTGGCGCTGCCGAGCAGGATCGGGCAGCCAGCAAGCTGCGCACGCCGGATGGCGGTGTCGCGACCGTGGTAGCGGGGCTGCTGGTCCTGCTTGTAGCCGGTGTCGTGCTCCTCATCCACGATGACGAGCCCCAGTTCGCCATCGGGAATCGGCGCGAAGACGGCGCTGCGCGCCCCCACGACCACGCATGGTCCCGGCTGCGCGGCCAAGCCCCACTGCTCGTTGCGCTGGGCAGCGGTCAGGCCGCTGTGCAGCACGAGCACGCGGTGTGCCGCCAACCGCGCCATGACGCGCCCGCTCGTCTGCGGGGTCAGCGCGATCTCGGGCACCAGGAGCACCGCGCTTTTGCCCCGCGCGAGCGTGCGTTCGATGAGCTGCAGATAGACCTCGGTCTTGCCGCTGCCGGTGACGCCGAACAGGAGATGCTGGGAAAACCCGTGTTCTGCGCTCGAGGCCACGGCTTCGACGGCAGCACGCTGCTCATCGGTCAGGGCCGGCACCGCCAGCGAGCCGACGGCCGCATCGGCCCACTTGGCATGCACTTCCGTGCGTTCGATCGCGCGCACGAGGCCTCGTCGCGCCAGCCCGCGCAGCGGTTCCTTCGTGGCCACACCCGAGCGTTCGAGGAGTTCCGATTCATCGAGTTCGCCGGCCACCGACTCGAGGCACTCGAGCAAGGCGCGTTGCTGCGCACTGAAGCGCCCCTCGCGAGGGGCCCCGGGAACGATCACCCACGACCGCCGAGTCACCGTGCCTACGCGCTTGCGCACCGCCGAGGGCACCATGCTGGCCAGCGTCACGCCGATCGGTGCGCCGTAGTACGCGCTGATCCATCGACCGAGCGCAAGCAGCTGCGACGGCAGCGGCATGGCAGCGTCGTCGCGGCTGTGCAACGGCTTGGCTCGCGAAGGATCGAGCGATCCCAGGAGTTCCAACCCGCCACGTTGCACGACGTACCCATCGACGGTGGCGTTGCCGCGGCCGAGCGGCACGCTCACGCGGTCTCCCTCGCGCACATCGGCGAGCGCCGCGGGCACCGAGTACGTCAGTCCATCCGGGTAGCGGTCCACCCCGCGCTCGACCGCGACCTGCACGAAGTCGCGTGGCCCCGCGCCATCATCGTTGAAGAGACCCCCGGTCGGACCTGTCTGGGCCTCGATCGTCATGCCCCAACCGGCACGGCCTTGGCAGCCTCAGCCGGCGCCGCCTGTGCAGCGGCCATGTCCTGGGCCTGGATCGGACGACCCGACTCCATCATGGCGATGAAGCAATCGAAGAGATAGTCGCTGTCATGCGGACCGGGCGACGCCTCGGGGTGGTACTGGACGCTGAAGATCGGCTTGGTCCGGTGACGGAATCCCGCGCAGGTGCCATCGTTCAGGTGGATGTGGGTGACTTCGCCACCGGCAGCCTCGAGCGAAGCAGGATCCACGCAGAACCCGTGGTTCTGGCTGGTGATCTCGATGCGCCCCGTGAGCAGGTTGCGCACGGGCTGGTTGCTGCCGCGATGGCCGAACTTGAGCTTGTACGTGCGCGCACCGAGCGACAGTGCTAGGAGCTGGTGGCCCAGGCAGATGCCAAAGGTGGGCACGCTGCCAGCGACCGCGCGCAGCGTGTCGATGGTCGCTTGGACCGCTGCCGGATCGCCCGGACCGTTGCTGATGAAGAGGCCATCGGGCTGATGGGCCAGGAGTTCGGCAGCCGCTGCATCGTGCGGCATCGCGATGACGTCGCAGTTGCGTTCAGCGAGGTTCCTGTAGATGTTGCGCTTGGCGCCGCAGTCGAGCGCCACGACCTTCAGGCGCCGCGTTGCGCGGCGCACCAAGTGCTCGCCGCGTGGCACCCAGTCGCCGAGGTCTTCTTCCCAGGCGCTTGCGCACGATGGGCTGACCTCGCTCGCCAGGTCCTGTCCGGCCATGGACGCCGCGGCTTGGGCTCGCGCCACGAGATCGGCATCCGACAGCGAGGCATCGGTGCTGATCACGCCGTTCATCGCGCCGCTGGTTCGCAGGATCCGCACGAGTGCGCGCGTATCGATGCCCGTGATGCCCGCGATGCCGTGCGCGGAGAGCCACGACGAAACGTCGTTGCATGCCCGGTAATTGCTCGTCATGCGAGAGAGCTCGCGCACGACGAAGCCCGCCACACAGGGCTTGCCGCTCTCAACGTCATCGGCTGCAACCCCATAATTACCGATCTGCGGGGCTGTCATCACCAGAATCTGTCCGGTGTAGCTCGGATCGGAGAGCGCCTCTTGGTACCCGCACATCGCCGTGTTGAACACGACCTCGCCGGTGCCTTGGACAGACGATGCCCCAAAGCCCGTGCCGTGGAAGACCGCGCCACTCGCCAAGGCGAGGCGCGCCGGAGTCGACGCATGCTGATTCATCGGAGCGCGATGGTAGCGATTGAGGGGAGCCATCCGGACCAGTCTTGCGAATGTTCGGTGGATGGCGGTACGCTCTGCGACCCGCCGCTCGCGGCCTGACCGACTGCCCCACGACCGATCGCCAAGATTGCCCCCACGGAGCGCCCTCAGCATGCACTGCCAGCCCTTTGCCCGCTTCCTGATCGCCTCGTCCGTCGCCGCGACCTTGCTCGCCATGCCGACGACCGCCCAGGATGGCCGCCCCGCGCTCGATGATCCCGCTGCCGACCAACCCGCTCCGCGCGGCCGCGCCGCCTCGAACGCCGCGCCCACGCAGGCCGATCGCGATGCGGCCTCTGCGCGCCGCGCTCGTCTGGTCACCGACACCCTCCGCTCCGAAGCCAAGGCGCAGGCCTCGGCCGGCAACTGGGAAGCGGCCCTCGACTATTGGAACGAAGTCCTCAAGTCGGTCCCCGGTGACAAGGAAGCGCTCGAC
Source organism: Planctomycetota bacterium (assembly GCA_018970045.1). Lineage (GTDB taxonomy): Bacteria > Planctomycetota > Phycisphaerae > Phycisphaerales > SM1A02 > SYIB01. Next base: position 3,359 of record JAGWXC010000079.1, read on the forward strand.
GGCGTCGAGCAGGCCCGCGCCGCGATGAACCAGGGCTCGATGGTCGACACCGTCGCCGATGACATCTCGCTGCTGCGCCAGCGCCGCGAGGTCGAAGCCCAGTCCGCGGTCCGGCGCGCCACCGAACTCAAGCAGAAGGGCGACTTCGACGGCGCCATGCGCGTCATGACGGCCGCCCGCCTGAAGATCGAGCAGGCCCGCGACTACCTCACCCCGGGCATGGTCGATTCGCTCATGGTGCAGATCGACGAGCTCATCGCCGACATCAACGAGAGCCGCACGCTCTCGCTCATGGTCGAGCAGGACAAGACCCGCGAGCAGGCCAGCCGCACCGCGCGCGACCAGCAGCGCGCCGAGCAGACCAAGCGCGACCAGGTCGTCAACGAGAACATCCGCCGCGTGCGCGAGCTGCAGCTGCAGCAGAAGTACGACGAGGCGCTGACCTTGCTCGACGCCACGCTCACCCTCGACCGCTACAGCCAGGCGGCCCTGGCGCTGCGCGATGCGATCGAGACCGCGAAGAGCTACCGCGACTACAGCGTCGCCATCGGCGAGCGCGCCCGCGGTTACACCCAGATGTCCAAGGACGCGATCGAAGGCATGATCGCCCCGCGCCGCAACGTGCTCGGCGCCGGCCCCAAGTCGACCAACGGCAAGATGGTCTATCCCGAGGATTGGCGCCAGCTCTCGCTGCGCCGCTCCGGCGCCGCCGGCTTCTCGGATTCGGCCGCCGATGCTCAGGTCCTGGCCTCGGTCGAGTCCACGCCGGTCAACCTCGCTTCGGCTGACTACTCGCTCGAGCAGGCGATCGACGTGATGGAGAAGATCGCCCGCACCGACAACCCCGGCCTCAACATCGTGCCCGACTGGCGCGCCTTGGCCGAGGCCGGCATCGATCGCGAGACCCGTGTGCGCCTGGATGCGCTCGAAGGCGTGCCCATGGACGTCGCCCTCACGCGCGTGCTCGAGCAGTACGGCGAAGGCACCTCGAGCCCGGCCTTCACCGTGACCGACGGCATGGTCGTCGTCAGCACGCCGGAATCGATCCGTCGCAACGTGATGATCGAGGTCTACGACATCCGCGATCTGCTGCTCGAGATCCCGTACTTCGACAACGCGCCCGACTTCAGCCTCGAAAAGGGCATCAGCCAGGGTGCCGGCGACGGCCTCACGCCGTCGCAGGGTGGCCAGCTGTTCGGTGCCAAGAAGGACGAGCGCCCAGCCAAGACGCGCGAGTCGATCGAGCAGGACGTGATGGACCTGATCCAGATGCAGACCGCCGACGTCGGCGACTGGAAGGACCAGGGCGGCAACACCGGTTCGATCTCGCCGATGAACGGCAACCTGATCGTGACCAACACCGCGCAGGCCCACCGCGAGATCGAGGGCCTGCTCAACAAGATGCGCGAGGTCCGCGCGCTGCAGATCGCGATCGAAGCCCGTCTCATCAACGTCGACCTCGAGTGGTTCGAGCAGATCGGCATCGACTTCGACCTGTACTTCAACTCGAACCCCGCCATGTACGACGCGGCGGTCGCGCAGGACCCGAACTTCCAGCTGCGGGACTTCTTCTTCCAGAACATCCCCGGTTCGGCCCCGCCGCAGGGCAACAGCAACATCGGCCGTCTTCGCAACCCGGTCACGTTCACCGGCATCGGCCAGGACAGTGACCTGCCCGGCGCGGTGCCCAACACCGGTGGTGCGGTCGGCGTGGGCAACGGCGGCGACATCGACTACACCTATCCCGGCCAGTTCTTCAACCCCGTCGGCGTCCGTCGCGAGGGTGAGGCCTACGGCTCGAGCGGCCAAAGCAACGGCTTCTCGCCGGTGAACGTGCAGCAGGAAGGCCTGCCGCTGGTCAACGCGCTCGCCGCGGCCAGCCAGTCGCCCTTCGTGCTCGCGGCCCTCGGTTCGCCCGCCTTGTCGACCGGCTTCACCTACCTCGACGACGTCCAGATCGACCTGCTCGTGCAGGCCACGCAGGCCGACCAGCGCAACTCGGTGCTCACGGCGCCGCGGCTCACGCTCTTCAACGGCCAGCGTTCGTGGATCAGCATCGCGAAGGGCATCACCTACGTGTCGGGCCTCGAGCCGATCACCGGCAACAACGCCGCAGGCTTCGAGCCCGAAACGAACGTCGTCTTCGAAGGCTTCGTCCTCGATCTCGACGCGGTGATCAGCGCCGACCGCCGTTACGTCACGATGAACGTGCGCTTCGGCCTGAACGAGAACGTGAACTTCGTTCCCGTCACCGTGACCGGTGCTGCCGGCGGCGGTGGCGGCGACGGTGGTGGCGGTCGTGCCGCCCAGTTCTCCGGCACCATCCAGCTGCCCAGCCTGCAGGGTTCGGAAATCCGCACCTCGGTCAGCGTCCCCGACAAGGGCACGATCATGCTCGGTGGCCAGATCCTGATGAACGAACTCGAGGTCGAGGTCGGCGTGCCGGTCCTCAGCAAGATCCCGATCGTCAACCGGTTCTTCACCAACCGCCTGACCACCCGCAGCGAGAAGACCCAGATGCTGCTCATCCGTCCCGAGATCATGATCCAGCAGGAGATGGAAGATGACCTCTTCCCCGACCTGCGGTCGCAGCTCGGCGAGGGCTCCGCCGGCGGCTTCTGAACCAGTCCTCCAACCCCTCGGGGAAGCACCATGGCCAACGACAGTTCCCGCCTGCGCATCAGCGCCGTCAACGACGTGGTGCGCATCGACTTCGTCGACCGCGACATCCTCGACGAGGCCACGATCCGTCAGATCGGGCAGGACATCCAGCGCAAGCTCGAACCCATGAGCGCCCCGAAGGTGCTCATGTGCTTCACGGTCGTCGAGCACCTTTCGTCGGCGGCGCTGGGCACGCTCATCACCGTCAACAGCCTCGTCAAGAAGAAGGGCGGCACGCTGCGCCTGGCCGAGATCCGGCCTGAGATCCTCGAGGTCTTCTACATCACGAAGCTGAACAAGCACTTCAGCATCGATGAGTCGGCCGAGGCCGCCCTCAAGGCGCTCGCCTGAGCCCTGCCATGCCGGCACGCATCGAAGGCCACGCGATCCTCCGCGGCCCGCGTGCCGAGATCGACGCGTGCCAGTCAGCGGTCGAACAGGCCATGGACCAGCATGGATATGGCCGCGAGGCGCTCTTCGCGGTCCGCCTGGCGCTCGAAGAGGCGCTCGTCAACGCGATCCGTCACGGCAACCGGCACGTTCCTGACGGGCAGGTCGACTTCCAGTGGAGCGTCGATGGCGACGAGGCCCGCTTCGACGTGCGCGACCAGGGCGAAGGCTTCGATCCCGACGCGGTGCCCGATCCGACCGAGGACGACAACCTCGAGATCCCGTCGGGCCGCGGCATCATGCTGATGAAGGCCTACATGTCCGAGGTCGAGTACCGGGATCCCGGCAATCACTTGGCGATGGTCTACAGGAAGTCGAAGGGCGCATGAGCACCAAGGCACCGTTGCGAGTGGGCGTGGTCGGCTGCGGGCGCATGGGGCGCCACCATGTCCGCGTGGCCAGCCAGGCCGATGGCGCCGAGCTCGTGGCGATCGCCGATGCGAGCGAGGAGCGGCGCACCACCTTGGCCGAGCAATTCGGCGGCACGCCATGCGCCTCGCTCGATGAACTGCTGGCCGTGGGCGTGCAGGCGATCGTCGTGGCCACCCCAACGGTCACGCACCGCGACATCGTGCTCCAGGCCGCCGCGGCCGGCGTGCACTGCCTGGTCGAGAAGCCGCTCGCTCCGGATGAACGCACCGCGACGGACATGGCGGAGGCCGCCGCGCGCCACGGCGTGGCGCTGCAGGTCGGGCATGTCGTGCGCTACGACCCCGTGATGGTGGCGGTGCGTGGCCTCGCGGGCATCACGCCTCGCTTCATCGAGATGGACCGCATCTCGCCCATGACGTTCCGCAGCGTCGATGTGGGCGTGGTGCTCGACATGATGATCCACGACCTCGACCTGCTGCTCATGCTCGTGGGCAGCGAGCCCGAGGAGATCCACGCCAATGCCGTCTGCGTGCTCGGCGAGGCCGAGGACATCTGCAACGCGCGCCTGGTTTTCCCGGCAGGACCGGACGGGATCCGTTGCGTGGCCAACGTCACGGCCAGCCGCATGGCGCTCAAGACCGAGCGCAAGATCCGCATCATCAGCGAGGATGCCTACGTCAGCGCCGACTTCGTCGCGCGGCAGGGGACCGTCGTCCGCAAGACCGCCAATGCGGAGCAGCTCGATCAGGTGCGACGGCAGCTGAAGGATGGCGATGACCTGTCGGGCGTGAACTACCTCGACCTCGTCAAGGTCGAGCCGCTCGCGGTGGGAGCGGGTGATCCGCTCACGCTGCAGTTCGCCGACTTCGTGCGCGCGGTCCGGACCGGTGAGCGACCGTTCGTCGATGCCGAGGCGGGATCCGCTGCCGTGCGCACCGCCGAGCGGATCGTCGAGGCCGCCCGCGCCGCCGGCGCGCGCATGGTCTGATCCGGCACGCCATGCCGTCCGTCCTGATCGGTTCCCACTGCTCGATCGCGGGTGGCCTGCACCTGGCGATCGAGGAAGCGGTCCGCCTGGGGCTCGACTGCGTGCAGGTCTTCACCAAGAACCAGCGCCAGTGGGCCTCGAAGCCGCTGCAGCAGGGCGAGATCGAGACGTGGTCCAAGGCGCTGGCTGCGGCGGGCTGGGATGGATCACGCGTCGTGAGCCACAACTCGTATCTGGTGAACCTCGCGAATCCCGACGCGAGTGCCCGAGCACGGTCGATCGCCTTGCAGCGCGACGAGACGGAGCGATGCGAAGCGCTCGGCATTCCGGTGTGCGTGATGCACCCCGGTGCGCACCTTGGAGCGCCGAGGAAGCCTCGTGAGCCGAATCGCCTTGGCGAACCGCCATCGGCCGATGAGTTCGATGGCCTGCGCCGCATTGCTGCATCGCTCGACGAACTGCACCGGCAGCTCAAGGGGTTCCGCACGATCACGCTGCTTGAGACGACCGTCGGCTCCGGCACGAACCTCGGCTACGACTTCGGTCACCTCCGGATCATCCGGGAGCTCGTGAAGTCACCGGAGCGCGTGGGATTCTGCATCGACACGTGCCACATCGTGGCTGCGGGCCATGACTGCTCCACGCCGTCGCGTGCGAAGGCCGTGCTGGAGCGCTTCGATGAGGAGTGTGGCCTCGAGCACGTGCACGCGGTGCACGTCAACGACAGCATCGGGGCGTGCGGCTCCCGGCTGGACCGGCATGAGCACATCGGGCAGGGCACATGCGGCGAAGCCTGCTTTCGCGCAGTCTTGAGGCATCCCAAGCTGCTCGGTCGGCCCATGATTCTCGAGACGGCCAAGGACGTTGCGCCCGGTGGCGAGCCGTGGGATATCGTCAACGCGCGCGCGCTTCGTCGACTCGCCGGCGTGCGCGCCGCACGATGAACTCCGTTCGATCCTTCATCCTCATGACCAGGCCGCTGGTCTCGTGCCTGAACGTGCGCACGGCCCTGCGATTGGCCGAGTGCACGGATGTCCGCCGGGATGTGCATGGTGCGCCGCACACGGTCCTGCGCCTGGCAGTGCTTCTGGCCTTGCTGCTTCATGCGGGTTGCCGCGACTGGTCAAAGCCTGTGATTCCACAGGATCCCGAGCTCGCCGCCTTGGCCAAGGATGCCGCTCCACCCACTCGCGACGAGCTGCACGCGAGTGCCACGGCGCAGTCGAAGCGGGGCGATGCTCGGGCCGCACTTCGATCGCTGCAGCGTGCGCTCGCCATGCATCCGGCTGACCCGCAGACCGAGTTGCTCATGGCTCGCGAGTACTTGGCGATTGGCGAGCGTGGAAGTGCGCTGGAGTACGCCACGCTGTCGTCGCTGCACGATGGATCACCCGCGCGTGCGGTCTCGTGCGCGCCCATCATGGTCGCTGCAGGTGCACCGCAGCGCGCGGCGCGGCTGCTCGAGTCCAAGATTCCCGCGGTGGCGGAGCCCACGATGCGGACCTGGCTGCTGCAGGAACTCGTCGCCGCACGCAGCGCGGCAGGCGAGCACGAAGGGTCGCTCGCGGCAGCCCACGATCTGGTCGCGGCTGCGCCTGGTGCGGCGAGCCAAGCGATCTTCGGCGAGTCGCTTCTCCGCGCGGGCCGGCTTGCCGATGCGGAGGATGCATTCCGTGCCGGGACGATCGCCGATCCCAAGTCGACGGTGTGCTGGAACGGTCTGGGCACGGCGGCGCTCAATCGATGGCTGGCTGGCGGCAAGGTCGATGCGTCCGCGCGCGCGCGTGCGGTCGCCGCGTTCGAAGCCAGCCTCGCCATCGATGCTGAGCAGCCGAAGGTCGTGCGGCTCATGGCGTCGCACGGTCTTTGACCTGTGCGGCCCGCGGACCATGCAGTCTCCCGGTATGGCGCACACCGGGCTGTCTCCCTACGATGGCTCCATGCCTGAGACCAACCTGCTCGAGTGCTTTCCCACGCCGTCTGCCGTGCCGTTCGTGATCGAGCACGTGAGCGAGGAGTTCACGTCGGTCTGCCCCAAGACCGGCCACCCCGACTTCGGCAATGTCACGCTGCGCTACGTGCCGGGTGACCGCTGCGTGGAACTCAAGAGCCTCAAGCTGTACTACCAAAGCTTCAGGAACGAGGGCATCTTCTACGAGGCAGTCACCAACACGATCCGAGACCATCTCGCTGTCGCGATGAAGCCTCAGTGGATGCAGGTCATCACGGACTGGAAGGGCCGTGGCGGAATCCGGAGCCGCATCGTGGCGTCGCATGGCCCCGTGCCGTCGGAGTGGGCGCGCGGCTGAGCGCGGAAACGGTCGCGCAGCGCCGCGCTCGTCCGGAGCGACCGAGCGGTTCCGAGCTGCGCGGCCTGCGGAGTCGCGAAGGCGGCACGCTGTGCGACCATCGGAGGCGGGTGCCAGCCCCGCCGAGCGACGCAGGAGGAGCGCGCGCGGAG
>JAGWXC010000325.1 GCA_018970045.1 Planctomycetota bacterium
CGCGCAAGACCGCCAACGTGGTGCTCGGCAACTGCTTCGCGATCAACGAGGGCGTGGTCGTCGACACGCACGTCGGGCGGCTCGCCAAGCGCTTCGGGCTGACCAGGCACGATGATCCCGTGAAGGTCGAGCGCGACCTGATGGCGCTCATCCCTCAGGAGGACTGGTGCCTCCTGAGCCACCTGCTGATCTTCCACGGCCGGCGCGCGTGCAAGGCGCGCGGCGGCTTGTGCGCCGACGACGCTATTTGCCAGCGTTGGTGCTCGGAAGCTCGCCGACCGGCTTCCACTCGGTCGTCCCCATCCCGCCCAGCGCGCTCACGTACGAAGCGCCCTGCCCCGCGCGGCGCGGGAAAACGTGCGTGACTGGGCCGGGCAGCCGCAGCGAAGCGACTTCAGCCACGCCGACCGCCGGTGCGGTGTTGCGCCGATAGACCTTCAGGCCATCCTGATGCACGACCCACAGGTCGGTCTCGACGATCGCCATGGTGGCGATGCGTGGCATCGTGAACTCCTGGCGCGATCCGGGCATCTCCACGACCAGGCTGGTTCGATCCTCCCCCTCGATGCGAGCTTCGCCATCATCGAACGTGAGTTCATCGCGCGGCATCTCGCCCACCTGAAGCGTGCGCTGCACGAGATCGCACTCGCCACCGACGGAATAGCTCCACACGTCGGTGGGTGTACCCGCCAGGATCCGGCGCTGGTCGCTGAGCGCGATGACGATGTTGCCCGGCTCGCGGTGGCTGCGGTAGAAGGTGTCGCCGGGGCCCTCTTCATCGGTCTCGAGCCGGAAGAGCGATCGGCCGAACGCACCATAGACCCCGTAGCGATTCTTGCCCAGGAGTTCGATGCCTAGCGCACCCTTGACCTTGAGCTCGAGTTCATCGGTCAGGCCGGTTGATCCAAAGGACCACGTGAACATGGCGTCGGGCGTGAACGCCCACGCCCGTCCACCGGCGATCGAGATCGTCTGGATGCCCTTGCCAAGCGCGACCTTCGAGACTTCGGCGAAGGCATGATCGATGAGCGTGACGGCGGAGCCGCGACGCCCCTGCTCCAAGAGCAGCGCGCCGCCCTCGGGGCCCTGGCCGGGTTGCAACGGCAGGATCGCGCTCGCTTCGATCCCCATGTCGGCGCCGTCGAGCGCGCGCAGGTCATTGCCCACGAGCACCACGAGTTCGCTGCCGACCTTGACGACCTCGCTCGAGGCATCGAGCCCGTTCAGGTAGCGCTTGCCCGAGGGCAGTTCGAGCACGCCGCCGATGCCGCTGACGAAGAGGCGGTCATCGATCACGGACACGGCTTCGGGCTCAAGGCCAAGGGCGGCCGAGGTGCTGGCCTCGACGACCGCCAGGTCCTTGGGGTCGCGCACATCGATGCGGACCAGGGCCGTGCGCTCGACCACGGCATAGAGATCGCCCTGCCAGGCCGCCAGTGACCGGATGGCGCCGCCCGAGCCCGCCGGCATGGGCTCGATCGTGCTGAGGACATCACCCGTCCGGGCACCCAGGCTCAGCAGTCGGTGGCCAAAGCCCTGGTACCAGCCGCCCGCGTAGCCCAGCGCGCACCAGTGCACGCCGCCCACGGTGTGGGTCACCTTGAGTTCGCGCGGGCGCCGG
>JAGWXC010000080.1 GCA_018970045.1 Planctomycetota bacterium
GCATCACCACCGTCCAGGCGCTGGTCAACAAGCTGGCCACGATCGCCTCGATGTGGGTGGTGGCCCTCAAGCTCGGCCCCGACGAGATCGGGATGGCGTCGCTCACCCTGGCCCTGGGCATCTACCTCGTCATCCTGCCGCCGCTGACCCTGGGCGATGTGCTCGTGGCGCACCAGCGTCGGTTCGACATCGTCGCTCCGGCGGCACGCCGCATCGCGCTGACGATCGGCCTGGCGACGGCTGCCATGATTGCGATCGCGGCACCGTTCCTGGCCCACTGGTACACGCAGTATCCGCCGGGCACCATGATGGCGCTGCTCTGGGTGCTGGCGCTGCGCCCGGTTGCCGATGCACTGTGCCCCGTGGCGTTGGCCAGCCTCCGTCGGGATTTCCGCTACGGGACGATCGCCCTGGCAGACGGCTCCATCCAGCTCGTGGCGACCATCGCGACGGTGGTGATGGCCGTGGCCGGCGCGAGCGCGTTCTCGTTGGTCGTGCCGCAAGTGGTGGCGACGTTCGTCAAGGCTCTCGCCTACTGGAAGGCATCCACGCCGCGTACTGATCGGACGCTGCCGATCGCTCCCTGGATCGATCGCGCCATCACGCGGTCGATCTGGCGCGAGACGCTCCTGGCGGGCACGGCTCAGTACGCCCACAACATCGTCGTGGTGCTGCCGGTGGTCATCCTCGGCTACTGCTCGACCGAGGAGGAGACGGGCCTGTATTCGTTCGCGTTCATGCTGTCGGCGCAGGCCAATGGGCTGATCGCCTCGCAGCTCGGCACGGTCCTGCAGCCCATCTTCGGGCGACTGGGCCATGACCCGCTGCGCCAGGCCCAGGCGTTCCTTCGCGTCCTGCGCACCATCGGCGCCGTCGCGGTGCCCATGACGCTCGTGCAGGCGGCGCTGGCGCGACCGCTGTTCGAGCTGGTGCTCGAGCCCAAGTGGGCCCTGGCCATTCCGGTCTTCGCTGTGCTCAGCGTGCTGGAGGGCTTTTACTTCGCGACCGCGCCGACCATGTCCTTGCTGCGGGCGCAGCGCCGGTTCGGGACCTACTTCGGCTGGCAGGTTTCGCAGTTGGCGATCGCAGCCGTTGCCTTCGCCATGGTGGCCGGCGACCACGGGGCCCTCGGCGTTGCGGTGGCGTCGTTGGCCTGCTGGGGCATCAGCCTGCCGACGGCCGTCTGGCTCTGCGGTCGACCGACCCAGCGAGGGGTGATCGAATCGATTGGGGTCTTCACGGCACCCTGGAGCGCGGCGCTACCCGTTGGGCTTGGGGTCTGGTGGATCGCCGGCATGCTGTCGGCACAGGGTCCGTGGGGCAGCGCGCTGGCCCTGCTGGTCATGGGTCCGGTCGCCTTCCTGGCATGCATCCTGCTGGCCCGGTGGACACAACCTGCGGCGTGGGCCGACCTTCAGCCGATGATGGGAGGCGTGCTCCGGCGGCTCCGCCTGGCGCGACGACCATGACTGCATCGACCGTCCCGCCGCCCCACGCTTCCGACCAGCGACCGCGCGTTGCCGTCGTCTACCACTTTTTCGCGCACTATCGCGAAGCGGTGGTGGGCAGGCTGGCCCGAAGCGGCAAGGCACGGTTCACCTTCTTCGGGGACGACCATGACTACGAGAGCTCGATCAAGGCGGGGTCGTTCGGACCGCCCGTGGACCATCGGGCCTGCCCGACCCACAGGATCCGCGGATCGTGGATGTGGCAGCCGGGCCTGATTCGGGTGGCGGCCTCGCGGGAGTTCGACCAGCTGATCCTGCTTGGCAACCCCTACTGGATCGCCACGTGGATCGGCGCGATCGTCGGGCGGCTCACGGGCAAGCGCGTGATGTTCTGGAGCCACGGCTTCCTCACGCCGCCGTCAGGCGTGAAGGGTTGGGTCCGGCGTGCGTTCTTCCATCTCCCGCATGCCCACCTGTTCTACGGTCGCCAGGCCAAGCGTCATGCCGTGGCACTGGGCTGGGATCCCCGCAGGATCCATGTCATCGGCAACAGCCTTGATCTCGACCGACAGCGCCGAGCACGCGAAACGATCAGCCCCGATGCCATCGCACGATGCCGTCAGAACCTCTTCGTGCAACCGTCCCTGCCGACGGTGGTGTGCTCCTGCAGGCTGCAGCCGGCCAAGCGGCTGGATCTCCTCTTCGCGGCACTCGGCGCCTTGCGGGCCGAGGGGCTCGAGGCGAATGCCCTGATCATCGGCGATGGCCCCGAGCGGGCACGGCTGGAGTCGCTCGCGGGTGAGCTCGGGATCGGTGCGCACTTCGAGGGAGCGTGCTACGACGAAGAGCGGATCGCCTTGCTCACGATGAGCTCGGACCTCACGGTCTGTCCGGGATTCGTCGGGCTCACCGCGATCCAGAGCATGGCCTACGGCGTGCCGGTGATCACCAACACGCGATCGAGCGAGGACGCCCCAGAGGTCGAGGCCATCGTCCCGGGATTGACCGGGGACCTCTTCGAGGACGGGGACGTCGCCCAGCTGGCCCGCGTCATGCGCCCCTGGCTCGTGGCGCGGTCGGATCGTGCAGCCATCCGCGCCGCGTGCATCGGCATGGTCGAACGGCACTGGTCCCCCGATTCGCAGCGAGACGCCATCGAGCACGCCGTGCAGGGGCTTCCCGCGGCTGATGGCGCGTATCCTTGAAGCATGCGGCGGAGCGAACCATGATTCGTCGGATGCTCGGTCGGGGCGCGCTGTTCCGATTCGCTCGTGGACGGCTGATGGCGTGGCGCCGCTGGCGTCACGGCCTGCGGCACGTGGCACCGACCTTCTACATGGGCGCCCAGTGCACGGTCGAGCGCGACCTCGTGGCAGGTGAGTATTCCTTCATCAACAGGCGCTGCGTGCTGCAGCCCAAGGTCCGGCTCGGTCGCTACGTGATGTTCGGTTCGGACGTGGCGGTCGTCGGCGGGGACCATCGGCCCGACCTGCCCGGCGTGCCCAACGTCTTCAGCGGCCGACCCGAGATCGTCGAGACCGTCTTCGAGGATGACTGCTGGGTCGGCCACGGCGTGATCATCATGCAAGGCGTGCGCGTTGGGCGAGGAGCGATCGTGGCCGCCGGGGCGGTCGTCGTGCGCGATGTGCCGCCGTACGAGATCCATGGCGGCATCCCGGCACGCAAGATCAGCGAGCGCTTCCCGGATCCGGCGGATCGCGCCACGCACGATGCCATGCTCGACGGCCCCCTGTACCGCGGCGAGCTGGCGAAGCCGCAGCTCGGATGAGCACCGTGTCCAGTCGTCCGCAGGTTGCCGTCGTCTATCACTTCTTTCCGCACTACCGTCGTGCGGTGGTCGAGGCTCTCGCGGCCAGCGACGTGGCCGACTTCACCTTCATCGGCGATGACCACGAATACCTCGGTTCGGTCGAGCCGGCCAAGCTCGGGTCCGGCGTTCGGTTCGAGCTGGCGCCGACGCACCACCTGTTCGGCACGGCGATGTGGCAATGGCGCGCATTCACCATCGCCTTCGACCGGCGATTCGACACGATCATCTTCCACCCGGTTCCGCACTGGCCGTGCACGTGGCTCGGGGCGATCGCCGCGAGGCTCATGGGCAAGCGCGTGCTCTTCTGGGGCCAGGCGCTCCTCAGCCCGCCGCGTGGGATCAACGGACTGGTGCGGCGTGCGCTGAACGCGCTGCCGCACGAGCACCTGCTCTACGGGCGGCGGGCGAAGATGCTGCTCATGCAGCTTGGGTGGGACCCGGCCCAACTGCACGTGATCCACAACAGCCTTGATTTCGAGCACCAATCAGCCGTGCGGGCCGGGATCGGCGTGGACCGACTGCGCGAGGTCCGGACTGAGCTGTTCGGCGATCCATCGGTACCGGTGGTCGCCTGTCCCACGCGGCTCATCGGCATGCGTCGGCTCGACCTTCTCATCGAGGCGCTCGCACGGCTTGCCGCCGACGCGACTCCGGTGCATCTCGTGCTCATCGGCGACGGACCGGAGCGCGCGTCGCTCGAGCGCCTGGCCAGGAACCGTGGCGTGCCGACCCACTTCGAGGGTGCGTGCTATGACGAGCGGCGCCTCGCGGAGCTCATCATGGCGTCCAACGTGGTGGCATCGCCCGGCCGCGTGGGGCTGACGGTGATCCATGCGCTGACGTACGGCGTGCCCGTGGTGAGCCACGCTGACCCGTGCGACCAGGCACCCGAGTGGGAGGCGATCGTCCCTGGCGTCTCGGGTGGATACTTCGAGCCCGGCAGCGTCGACTCGCTCGCTCGGGCGCTCCGTCCATGGCTTGAGCGTCCCATGGCCGACCCAGCCACGGGGACTGCGTGCCGATCCGTGGTCGAGCGATTCTGGAATCCCGGTTATCAGCGTCGCGCCATCGAGCGCGCGGTTCTTGGCCATCCTGCGGACGATCTGTTCGATCGGCGCGGCGCTCTCGGCCAAGCCGTTTCGGCCGAATAGCGCGGAGTCGTCAAGGTTAGACTCCTTCACTGCCGATGCACTCGTGCCCGGCGGGCCGTTCCCGACGCGCATGTCGGTCGCCTGAGGGCGTCCGAACGGCAGTGAACAGTCAGGGACCAGTCATGCTCACAGGAAAAACCCTCCTCGTCACGGGCGGCACGGGCTCGTTCGGCAATGCCGTCCTCCGCCGCTTCCTGAAGACCGACGTCGGCGAGATCCGGATCTTCAGCCGCGACGAGAAGAAGCAGGATGACTGCCGCAAGCGGTATTCCAGCAACAAGCTGAAGTTCTACCTCGGTGATGTCCGCGATCCTTCGAGCGTCATGAACGTGATGCGCGGCGTGGACTACGTCTTCAGCGCCGCTGCGCTCAAGCAGGTCCCCAGCTGCGAGTTCTTCCCGCTCGAGGCGGTGAAGACCAACGTCCTCGGCATGGAGAACGTGCTCGAGGCAGCGCTGACCTGCGGGGTGCGCCGCGTGGTCTGCCTGAGCACCGACAAGGCGGTCTACCCCATCAACGCCATGGGCCTGTCCAAGGCCATGATGGAAAAGGTCATGGTCGCGAAGGCCCGCAACAACGCCGATGACCGCCAGGTCTTCTGCGGCACGCGCTACGGGAACGTGATGGCCAGCCGTGGCTCCGTGATCCCGCTGTTCGTGAAGCAGGTCCTGGCCGGGCAGCCGATGACGATCACCGATCCGTCCATGACGCGATTCATGATGACGCTCGACGATGCCGTCGATCTGGTCATGTTCGCCTTCGACAAGGGTCGCAACGGCGACATCTTCGTGCAGAAGGCGCCTGCGGCCACGATCCATACCCTGGCCAAGGCCATCGCCGAGCTGCTCGGCCGCCCGGACCACCCGATCAACGTCATCGGCACCCGCCACGGCGAGAAGGTGTACGAGGTGCTGTGCAGCCGCGAAGAGATGGCCAGCGCCGAGGACTTGGGCGACTTTTACCGCGTCCGTCCCGACATGCGCGACCTGAACTACGGCAAGTTCTTCGAGGAAGGCACGCCGCGGATCACCGAGGCAGGGGACTACAACTCCCACAACACGACGCGCCTGGATGTGGAAGGCATGAAGCAGCTGCTGCTGAAGCTCGAGTTCATCCGAGAGCTCCTGGCCGGCCGACAGCCGGAACTGGTGGACTGAGCCATGCGGATTGCGGTCACGGGAAGCCGGGGCTTCATCGGCGCGAACCTGGTGACACGGCTGCGCGAGCGGCCCGCGACGGATGTCGTCGAGATCCACCGCGGGGACGAGACGCCATCGTTGGATGGCGTGGATGCCGTGGTGCACCTCGCCGGCGTCAACCGGCCGCCCGATCCGAGCGGCTTCGTGCAGGGAAACGCGGAGCTCACGGCCCGACTGGCCCGTTCCCTCCAGGCGATCGGGCGCCCGGTCCCGGTGGTCCTGTCGTCATCGACGCAGGCTGCGCTCGACAATCCCTACGGCGCCAGCAAGCGGGCCGCCGAGCAGGCCCTGCAGGACTATGCACGGGCCTCCGGCGCCGACGTGCGCATCTACCGCCTCACGAACGTGTTCGGGAAGTGGGCGAGGCCGAACTACAACTCGGCGGTCGCGACCTTCTGCCACAACACGGTGCACGGCATCCCCATCACGGTGCACGACCCGTCCGCGCCGCTGAGGCTGGTCTACATCGATGACGTGTGCGAAGCCTTCCTGAGGGACATCGATGACTTCGCGGCCGGTGTTCGTGCCGACGGCGGGCTTCGCGAGGCGGGGCCCGTGCACGAGACGACCGTCGGCGAGGTTGCCGCGATGATCTCCGCCTTCCCGCGCTCGCGGAGCGAGGCCACCGTGGATCGGGTCGGTGCCGGGCTCTGCCGCGCGCTCTACGCGACGTACCTCAGCCACATTCCGCCGACCGCCTTCGCGTACCGCCCCGTGCGCCATGTCGATCCGCGCGGCGAGTTCGCCGAGATCGTCCGCTCGGCGGATTCCGGCCAAGTGTCGTACTTCACGGCTCACCCGGGCGTGACTCGGGGCGGCCACTACCACCACACCAAGAACGAGAAGTTCCTGGTGCTTCGCGGCCAGGCGCGGTTCCGGTTCCGCGACATGCGCACCGGCGCGACCCACGAGCTCGACGTGTCCGGTTCGGACCCGACGGTCGTCGAGACGGTTCCAGGCTGGGCGCATGACATCACCAACATCGGTGACGGCGAGATGCTCGTGATGCTCTGGGCCAACGAAGCCTTCGACCGCGAGCGCCCCGACACCATCACAACGAGGCTTGGATCATGAGCAATCGACTCAAGGTGATGACGATCGTGGGCACCCGGCCGGAGATCATCCGGCTCTCCCGTGTGATGGCACGGCTCGATGAGCACTGTGACCACACGATCGTCCATACCGGGCAGAACTACGACTATGAGCTGAACCAAATCTTCTTCGAGGATCTCGGCATCCGCGCTCCGGACCGATTCCTCGAGGCCGCCGGGGGCAATGCCGCCGAGACCATCGGCCGGATCATCATCGCCGCCGATGCGGTCATGGCCGAGCTGAAGCCCGATGCCGTGCTGGTCCTTGGCGACACGAACAGCTGCCTCGCCCTGCTGCCGGCCAAGCGCCGCAAGATTCCGACCTTCCACATGGAGGCGGGCAACCGCTGCTTCGACCAGCGCGTTCCCGAGGAGATCAACCGGCGAATCGTCGACCACATGGCCGACATCAACCTCACGTACAGCGACATCGCCCGCGAGTACCTGCTGCGCGAGGGATTGCCTGCCGACATGGTCATCAAGACCGGCAGCCCGATGTGCGAGGTGCTGGCGCACTATGCCCCCAGGATCGAGGCCTCGGACGCGCTGTCCCGGCTCGGCCTTTCCGAGGGCTCGTACTTCGTCGTGAGCGCGCACCGCGAGGAGAACATCGATGCCGAGGCGAACTTCACCCGGCTCGTCCGGATCCTGAATGCCGTGGCCGAGCGGTTCGGGCAGCCCGTGATCGTGTCCACGCATCCACGGACGCGCAAGCGCGCCGAGTCGTCCGGTGCGGCATTCCACCCCGGCGTCCAGCTGCTGAAGCCGCTTGGCTTCTCCGACTACGTGCATCTCCAGTCGCGGGCGCGCGCGGTGCTGTCCGACAGCGGAACGATCACGGAAGAGTCCTCGATCCTGAACTTCCCGGCACTGAACATCCGCGAGGCGCATGAGCGGCCCGAGGGGATGGAGGAGGCGTCGGTGATCATGACGGGCCTCAACGAGGAGCGGGTGCTGCAGGGGCTCGACGTGCTGGCATCGCAGCCACGCGGGAGCCGGCGCCTGCTCCGGCAGGTCGCCGACTACTCGATGCCCAACGTCTCCGACAAGGTGCTCCGCATCATCCTGAGCTACACCGACTACGTGCGACGCGTGGTCTGGCGCCAGTACGCCTGACCCGGCCGCAGGACCAACGACGATGCGGATCGCGATCATCGCGGATACCTACCCGCCGCTCCGGATGAGCGGGGCGGTGCAGATGCGGGACCTGGTTCGCGCCTTCGCGGATGAGGGCCACGAGCCCACGGTGATCGTCCCAACCACCGGTCTCGATCGCCCGTGGGCCATCGAGCGCGATGGCCGCGTCACCGTGCTGCGCGTGCGCACGCTCCCGACCAAGGACGTCGGTCACGTCCGCCGAGTGATCGCGGAGATGCTGCTGCCGTTCATCCTGCTGCGGGCGGTGACGGCCAGCGGGCTCCGCTCGGTCCGTTGGGATGGCGTGGTCTGGTACGCGCCCACGATCTTCCTCGGTCCGCTCGTCCGGCGGTTGCGCCGCGAGAGTGGCTGCCGGAGCTATCTGATCCTGCGTGACATCTTCCCCGAGTGGGCCGTGGACATGGGGATCATGCGAAGGGGCCTGGCGTATCGCTTCTTCAAGTGGGTGGAGCGACGGCAGTACGAGGTGGCCGACACGATCGGTGTGCAGACGCAGGCGAACATGCCGTACATGGCCGGCTGGGCCGCCCAGCCGGGGCGTGACCTCGAGGTGCTGCAGAACTGGCTGAGCCCGGCGCCGATCCGGCCGTGCCGCATCGACCTCTCGACGACCCGCCTCGCGGGCAGGAAGGTGCTGGTCTACGCGGGCAACATGGGTGTGGCCCAGGGCATGGACGTGTTCATCGACCTCGCGGCACGCCTGCGTTCGCGTACCGACGTGGGATTCCTCTTCGTCGGCCGCGGTAGCGATGCTGCGCGCTTCGCCGAGGCAGCGGAACGCCAGGGGCTCGACAACGTCGTGTTCAGCGACGAGATCGAGCCGACCGAGATTCCGGGCTTGCTCTGCCAATGCCACGCCGGCATCGTGGCGCTCGATCCGCGCCACAGGAGCCACAACATCCCGGGCAAGTTCCTGACGTACATGCAGGCCGGCATGCCCGTGCTGGCACGCATCAATCCCGGCAACGACCTTGAGCAGCTCATCAACGCCGAGCGCCTCGGTGCGGTCTGCACGGGCGGCGGAGTGGATGAGCTGCAGCAGTGCCTTGGGCGCTTGCTCGATGACCCGTCGCTCGTCGACGGTGTTCGTGAACGGGCCCTCGCCGTGTCGGAGCGGCTCTTCTCATCGACCGCAGCGGTGCGCCAGATCTGCACCGCGCTCCGCTCGGAAGCACGCGAGCCTCGCCAGATGTCCGTGCTGCTGCTCAACCAGGCCTACTGGCCCGATGTGGTGGCGACCGCCCAGCACGCCGATGACCTGGCGCGATCCTTGGTGGCAGCAGGAAACCGCGTGACCGCCGTCGCCAGCCGGGCGATCTACGGCGAGAAGGGCTCCGCGCTCAAGCGGCGTGACAGCCACGGCGGCGTGGCGATCCACCGCGTGGGCATGCAGCTCTTCGGCAAGCAGGGCATCACGCCGCGGGCCTTCGATTTCGCCCTGTTCTATGCAGCCGCCGCCCTGCGCTGCCTCATGCTCAAGCGCCACGACGTGGTGGTCTGCTTCACGACGCCGCCGTTCATCGCGCTCGTGGGCGTGCTCCTCCGGCTCGTGAAGGGGACCAAGGTCGTCTACTGGACCATGGACCTGTACCCCGATGTGGCGGGTGCGGCGGGCCTGATGCGACGCGAGGGCATCCTGTGGCGCGCGCTCCAGTCGATCGATCGATTCTGCCTGCGCCACAGTGACCGCGTCGTGGTGCTTGGCGACTGCATGCGCGAGGTCGTCGTGCGCAAGGGCGCCGATCCGTCGCGCGTCTCGGTGATCCCGGTCTGGAGCGGCGCGGAGACGTTCCCATCCCGCACCCGCACCGACAATCCGCTCCGCAGTGCCTGGGGCCTCGGTGACCGCTTCACGATCCTCTACACCGGCAACTTCGGCATCGGCCACGACATGGAAGCGATCGCCGGTGCCGTCGAGGCCCTCAAGGATGATGACCGCATCCGCTGGCTCTTCATCGGCGAGGGCAAGGCCAAGCCCGAACTGGAGCGACGCATCGCCGCGTGCGGCGCGCGCAACGTGGTGCTCGCCGGCTACCAGCCGCGCGAACAGCTCGCGGATGTGCTCGACGCTGGCGATGCGCACCTCGTCTCCCTGCTGCCGGGCTGGCAGGGCCTGCTCCTGCCGAGCAAGTTCTTCAGCGTGCTGGCAGCGGGCAAGCCTGTGCTCTGGATTGGGCCCGACGGCACCGAATGCGGCTCGATCCTGCGTGACCAGGCGTGCGGCTTCGAGGTGCAGCCTGGTG
>JAGWXC010000326.1 GCA_018970045.1 Planctomycetota bacterium
ACCGATCGGTCGGGAGGAGTTCGCCCGTCGACGCCGCCAGCTCATCAAGGCGATGGGCCGCGAAGCCATCGCCATCATCCCCGCGGCGCCTGTGCATCTGCGCAATAACGACGTCGAGTACGCGTATCGGCAGGACAGCAATTTTTTCTACCTCACGGGTTTCGCGGAGCCCGAGTCCGTGGCCGTGCTGGTGCCGGGTCGGCCGCAGGGCGAGTATCTGCTCTTCGTGCGCGACCGCGACCCTGCACGAGAGACGTGGGATGGTCGTCGCGCAGGACCCGTGGGTGCGCGACGCGATTACGGCGCCGACGATGCCTTCCCGATTGGTGACATCGACGACATTCTGCCCGGCCTCATGGAAGGTCGCGCCAAGGTGTACTACACGGTCGGCATTCATCGCGAGTTCGACCCGCGGGTGGTGGGCTGGGTCAACGGCCTGCGTGCGCAGGCCAAGCAAGGCCGCCACGCGCCCTACGAGATGGTGGCTCTTGAGCACGAACTGCATGAGATGCGGCTGTTCAAAAGTCGAGCCGAGTGCGCGCAGATGCGCCATGCGGCCGAGATCGCGGCCAGGGCCCATGTGCGCGCCATGCGCGCCTGCCGCCCCGGTCGCTTCGAGTACGAGATCGCGGCGGAGATCCGCCACGAGTTCATGCGCGCGCGTGCCGACATCTCCTACCTGCCGATCGTGGGTGGCGGAGCCAACGGCTGCATCCTGCACTACCGGGAAAATGCCGATGAGTTGCGCGATGGGGAGTTGCTGCTCATCGATGCGGGCTGCGAGTACGAGAGCTACGCCTCCGATATCACCCGCACCTTTCCGGTCAACGGTCGGTTCACGCCGCCGCAGCGCGCTGCTTATGACGTGGTGCTTGAAGCGAACCTCGCGGCGATTGAGGCCGTGCGCCCCGGTGCTTCCTGGAATCGACCGCACGAGGTGGCTGTACAGGTGCTGACGGCCGGCATGGTGCGACTCGGCTTGCTGAAGGGTCGCGTGCCGTCGCTCGTCAAGTCGCTCGCTTATCGACGGTTCTACATGCACAAGACCGGCCACTGGCTCGGCATGGACGTGCATGACGTCGGTGACTACAAGATCGGCGATGCCTGGCGCCCACTCGAGCCCGGCATGGTGCTCACCGTTGAACCCGGGCTGTACATTCCGCCGGGTACGCGCGGGATTCCGCCCGAGTTTCGCAACATCGGCATACGCATCGAGGACGACGTGCTCGTGACGCGTGAGGGCCACGAGGTCCTGACCACGGGCGTGCCCAAGCAGGCGCGAGAGATCGAACAACTGATGGTGGAGCGATCATGAGCGCCGATGCGCTCAAGGTGGATGTCGCCATCGTCGGCGGCGGGCTCGTTGGCGCGAGTCTCGCCCTCGCGCTCGAACCGACCGGACTGCGTGTAGCGCTCATCGAAGGCGTGGCGCCGGAGGCTGCGGTGCAGCCGAGTTTCGACGATCGCACCACGGCGCTCGGCAACGGCACGCGGCGAGTCTTCGAGGCGCTCGGCGTCTGGCCTGCGATCGCTCCTGCTGCGGCACCGATCCGGCATATCCACGTGTCCGATGCCGGGCGTTACGGCTTTGCGCGGCTCGAG
>JAGWXC010000327.1 GCA_018970045.1 Planctomycetota bacterium
GCCTCGCGGCGGAAGCACGTGCTCACCGTCGTGTAGCGCAGCGGCAGGTCCTCGTGCGAGAGGATCTCGTCGGCGTGCAGGCCCATGAGCCCGACCTCGCCGGTGCCGGTCAGGTAGAGGTCATGTCCCGAACCACGCTTGGATTCCTCGATGTGATAAGCCTGCTCGCGACCGGCGGGGAAGAAGCCCGTGCCGACCATGCACTCTTCCTTCACGATGACGGGGACCCCGACGGCGGTGAACCCATTCTCCACCGTCATGAAGTCGAAGGCCATGCGCAGCACGGCCTGGTGCAGGCGCATGCCCCAGCCGGTGAGCGCGTAGTGCCGCGTGCCGGCCATCTTCACGCCACGCTCGAAGTCGACCATGCGGTGCTGCTTGACGAGATCCAGGTGGCCGCGTGGCGTGAAGCCGCGGTTGGCCATGAACGGCTTGGACGCATCAAAGCCCGCGGGATTCCAGCGGCGGATCTCGACGTTGTCCTCGCTGCCCTTGCCCTTGGGCACATCGTGCGCGGGCGGCTGTGGGATCGTGAGCAGCACCGAGTGCCATTCGGGCTCGATCCGCTGCAGTTCCGACTCAAGCACCGCGACCTGGTTCTTCAGCGCCAGCGGCTTGGCCTCGAGTTCGCGAAGCTCCGCCTCGAGCCGCGCGCGGTCAGCCTCGGCCGCCGACTTCAACGCACCCTTGGCCTTGCCGATCTGCGGGCCGATCTCCTTGCTGATGCGGTTCTGCTCCGCGCGCTTGCCCTCGAGCTCGGTGAGGATGCGACGTCGCGCATCATCGAGCGCGATCAGGCGGTCGAACTCGCAGTGCATGCCCTTGTCGCGGGCTCCGGCACGGAAGCGCTCGGGGTCGTCACGGAAGGCCTTGATGTCGATCATGGTCGCGCGGAGTGTACGGATTCCGCGCAGCCCGGCCGTTCAGCCCCGGTAGTCCGGTGGCGCCGCCCAGCGCAGCTTCTGCGAGAGCGTGTGCAGGTACGAGCAGTCCGGATTGGCGATCAGTCGCGCCATGTGGTGATGGCGGCTGACGACGACCGTGTCGCCAACCTTCAGGCTCTCGACGGGGATCCCGTCGCAGAGCAGCGACGTGCCGGGGTTGGCTCGCATCAGATCGAGCCGGACATCGGTGTGGCTGGGAACGACGACCGGACGGAACGCCAGGCTGTGCGCCGCTTCGGGGGTCACGATGAGCACCTCGGTGTCAGGGTGCACGACCGGCCCGCCGGCGCTGGCGTTGTAGGCCGTGCTGCCCACGGGCGTGCTCACGATGCAGCCATCGCCATCGATCACCGGGCCATCCTCGCCGTTCAGGCCCAGACGCAACTCGATCATGTGGTACGGCGGCCCTGCGGTCACGACCGCGTCGTTCATGGCCACGTGCGATGCGCTCAGCGTGCCATCGCGCGCGACCACGCGCACCTCAAGCAGCATGCGATGCCGCACGAGCGGGCTCGCCCCGAAGATGCTCGGCGCGTGGGTCTCGAGCGATGCGAGGTCGAACTCCGCCAGGAACCCCAGCCGGCCGTTGTTCACGCCCACCACGGGAACGCCCGTGCCCGCCAGCCTGCGGCACTGCGCGATGAGCGTGCCATCGC
>JAGWXC010000328.1 GCA_018970045.1 Planctomycetota bacterium
TGTAGGGTTCATCTCATGTGCAACAGCGCAGCCCACAACGCCCGCAAGAACCGCGAATCGCTGACCAAGCGCCTCGGCCTGCGTGCATGGGCCGTCCGCGCTCGCGACGGCGAGGCGTGCGTTTATTGCGGCGCCACGCGCGAGTCGTCGGGCCACGCGCTGCACCTCGACCACGTCGACCCGTCGACCAAGGGCACGCCAACCGGCGACTGCCCCGAAAACCTCGTCGTCGCCTGCCACGGCTGCAACTCTGCGCGGCAGCAGATGACTCTGGCGGCGTGGGCCAAGCGCGTGGCAGAGACGCGCGGCGAGTCGCCCGCGGCCGTGCGCGCCCGCGTGGCCCGCGCCCTGCGCACCAAGCTCGACCTGGCCGCCGCCAAGGCCCTGCGCGACTCGAAGAAAGCAGCGTTACCCATGCACGACACCGATATCTGCCCCATCTGCGGCCTCGATGCCGCCACCCGCCAGCAGCTCGAGGCGCACGCGCGCACGCTCGGGCTGTCGCTCGCCGACCTCATCGCCGTGGCCGTCGAGGCCCTCCTCGAGGCCGCCAGCGAGAAATCGACAGACGGCACGTCGAATTAAGTTGCGAGCTGTCGCGACAGTAGATACACCTCTTCTCACGCCGGGCCGACCGGCAGCACACAGGAGCACCGACCATGACGACCATGACCAGCATCGACACAACCACCACCAGCGACGACACGGCCGAGGGGCTGGCCGCGCTCATCCGCGCGCTGCCCGACGACACCGACATCGAGGCGTGGGCTGCCGGGCGCGGCCTTGTTGTGCGGCCCGAAGGCATCGTACCGCGCGGCTCGTCGTGGCACGTCCACGACGAGGCGGGCGTCAATGCGGTTGATTACATCGATGTGAGCCGCGACCCGGATGCAGACGATTACGATGGAGACTGGATCGACAATGTCGAGGAGACCATCGTGTTGCGCGCTCGTTGGTCACTCGTCGTGGTCGATTGGGACGGCGACGCCGACAAGGTCTGGGTGCACACGCGCACCGTCGTGCATCCGACCGAGCCAGCGTGTGAGCAGGCCACGTCGCACGACTGGGCCGTGGCCTCGGCTCGAGGCGATGGCTGCGGCACCCGCACGGTCGAGGTCTGCGACGCCTGCGGGTGCCGCCGCGTCAGCCGTACCGGCGTTGATGTCGGTGACGGCGATCGGTGTACCAGCATTTCGTTCGAGTGACCCGCGCGGCGAGCCCCGACGGCTCGCCCGTCGCGCCCTGCCGGCGACGCATCGTCGGCAGCGCGCGGCGCACGCTGCCCGTGCGGCACGGTATGCCGCAGCACACAGGAGACCAGCCATGACCATCTTCCCGCCCCACGACATTACGCACGCGTTCGCCGTCGACGCGCTGCACTGCCAGCGCCACACCATCGTCAGCAATGCCCTGCGCGGCGAGTGCATCGCCGACATGGCCATGCGCTTGGCCGCCGAGCCTGTGCTCGAGCCGCTCGGCGCCGACGGCATCGAGCTGACCATCTGGACATGGCTCGCGCGCACCCAGCTCACACAGGCGGCCGAGTTGCACGCCATTGAAACGGCCAACGACATCGTGCCCGTGTCCGCGGGCGACGC
>JAGWXC010000081.1 GCA_018970045.1 Planctomycetota bacterium
AAGACGCGGACGCCGTGTGCGCCCAGTCGCGCGCGGTCCCGCAGGAGCTGTCCCGCGCAGGCATCCTTCACGAGACCCTCGTCGCTGACGCTCGCGAACACGAAGCCCTCGACGCGGATGAAGCTGGCACCCGCGGCGTGCGCCACGGCGAGCGCCGCCGAGGCCGCATGCGACAGGACCTGGACGCCCACCGGGATGCGCACGGCACGCACGACCTCGGCGGTGACCACGGTCATGGCCGCCACGACCTCGGGCACCGAGGCATCGCGCAGGTAGGGCGCATCGTGCATGTTCTCGACGATCAGGGCATCGAAGCCCGCTGCCTCGAGGGCGCGGGCCTCGTGCACGGCGATCTCGGCGATGCGCGCGATCGGGAGAGCGGCGCGCGGCGAACCGGGCAGGGCACGCGCATGGACCATGCCCACGAGGGCCCGGGGATGCTCGAACGCGGTCATCCCAGAAGCCTACCGCCGCGGCGACGGCGCCTTGGTGGGTGCTATCCTTCCCGCCCCGTTGGCTGGCCGAGGTCGGCTGGCCAAGCGGGGATCCAAGGAGCACCCATGGCCATTCGCCTCGGCATCAACGGTTTCGGTCGCATCGGTCGCCTCGTCTGCCGCATCGCCACCGCGCGCGGCATGGAGGTCGTGGGCATCAATGACCTCGTGCCCGCCGACAACCTCGCCTATCTGCTCCGCTACGACACGATGCATGGCCGTTTCGATGCCAAGGTCGAGGCCGACGAGACGTCGATCACGATCAACGGCAAGCGCACCGCCTGCAGCGCGCTCAAGGATCCCGCGGCACTGCCGTGGAAGCAGCTCGGCTGCGACTACGTGCTCGAGTCGACCGGGCTCTTCACCACGCTCGAGGATGCCAGCAAGCACCTGGCCGCCGGCGCGCGCCGCGTGCTGATCAGCGCCCCGACCAAGAGCGAGAAGGAGGTGCCCACCTTCGTCTACGGCGTCAACTGCAGCGCGTATGACCCGGCGAAGCACACCGTGCTGAGCAACGCCAGCTGCACCACCAACTGCCTCGTGCCCGTGGTGAAGGTGCTCATGGAGACCTGCGGCCTCGAGGAAGGCCTGATGACGACCGTGCACGCCGCCACCGCGACCCAGCCGACCCAGGACGGACCGAGCAAGAAGGACTGGCGCGGCGGCCGCAATGCCTACATGAACATCATCCCGGCCTCGACTGGTGCCGCCAAGGCGGCGGCGCTCGTGCTGCCCGAGGTGAAGGGCAAGCTGACCGGCATGAGCTTCCGCGTGCCGACCGCCGATGTGAGCTGCGTGGACCTGACCTTCCGCACCACGAAGCCGACGTCGCTCGAGGCGATCAACGCCGCGATGAAGGCCGCGTCGGATGGCCCCATGAAGGGCGTGCTCGGCTACACCGACGAGGAAGTCGTGAGCAGCGACTTCGTGAGCGATCCCCACAGTTCGATCTTCGACGCCAAGGCCGGCATCCAGCTCAACGACCGCTTCTTCAAGATCGTCGCCTGGTACGACAACGAGTACGGCTACGCGAGCCGTTGCGTCGACATGCTGGCGATGATGGCGAAGCGGGACGGCGTGGCCTGAGCGACGTCGGGGCCGCGGCATCGGTTGCGCTGCGTCGAGGTGGGATGCACGCTGACCAGCCCAAGCGGACGCACGCAAGCCCGTATCCTCCGACCGATGCCGGCGCAGCCCTTTCCACGGATCTCGGTCAGGCCATCCTCGGCGGGCAGCGGAGTGTGGTGCGACGATCCCGTGGAGGCGGGACGGTGCGTGCTCGAATTCGATGGCGTCGTGCGAGGGATCCCCGCGCGATACAGCGTGCAGGTCGGCGTCGATGAGCACATCCATCCAGACGATGCAGCGGTGGCGACGCAGGATCGCACGCGGTTCCAGTGGCGTTTCCTGAACCACTCGTGTGCGCCCACGTGCCGCGTGGCGGGTCGCGGGCTGGTCGCGCTTCGCGATCTCGCGGCGGGCGAGGAGCTGACCTTCGATTACAACGCGACCGAGTGGTCGATGTCGGAGCCGTTCACGTGCACGTGCGGTGCGTGCGGCGGCTCGGTGGTGCGAGGGTTCGCGCACTTGGACGCGGCGGCGCGCGCGCAACGATCGGGCTGGATGGCCGAGCACCTCGTCGAGCGCATGGCTCATGCAGACGCTTGACGCGATCTTCGCTGCATCGGTCGCGCAGCACGGCGACCGCGTGGCGATCGATGTCCCCGCGGGGCGAGGTCGTCCCGCCGCTCGGTTGACCTACGCAGAGCTGCAGGCGCGCGCGGCGGGCGTGCGCGACGCGATCGATGATGCGGTGGGCATGGCTGCGGTGGAGCGAGGAGCGGCGCGGCAGATCGTGGTCATCGTGCTGCCGCGTGATGGGGTCGAGGTGTACGCGGCCCAGCTGGGCATCGTGCGCGGTGGGCGCGCGTGGTGCTGCCTGGACCCGGTTCATCCCGATGCACATCTTGCGTCGGTGATCAGCAGCGTGTCGCCGGCGCTGGTCATCACCGACCATCGTCATGCCGATCGGTTGCGGGGCCTGGTGGGTGCGATCCCCGTGCTTGAGGCACAGGCGATCGGGCCGAGGCTGGGTGCAGGGAGTCCCGCGTGCCCGGTGCCTGATGGACTGGCCTACGTCATCTCGACCAGCGGCACCACGGGCGCACCCAAGGGCGTGATGGTGCGTCACGCGTCCATCGCGGCGCTCGTGGAGGCCGATCGCGCCCGATTCGGTCTTGGCCCCGGAGATCGTGTGGCGCAGTGTTCGAGCAATGCCTACGACAGCTCGATCGAGGAGACCTGGATGGCGCTCGCGGTGGGTGCCACGCTCGTCCCGGTCGATGACGAGGTCGTGCGGTCCGGGCCTGATCTGCCGGCGTGGCTTCGCGAGCAGGGCATCACGGTCTTCTGCCCACCACCCACGCTGCTGCGGGCGATGGGTGTGCGCGATCCCGCGCGTGAGTTGCCCGCGTTGCGACTGGTGTACGTCGGCGGCGAGCCGTTGCCGCAGGATGTGAGCGATCTCTGGAGCGCTGCGCTCTGGCTCGAGAACGGCTATGGCCCAACCGAGTGCACGGTGACCTGCACGCGCGGTCGCATGCAGCCGGGTGTGCCCGTGCACCTTGGCGATGCCGTGGCGGGCAGCCGCGCCATCATCGTGCGGGACGATGGCACCGAGGCCGAGGACGGGCAGGAGGGCGAACTCTGGATGGCCGGCCTCTGCCTGGCGGATGGCTATCTGGGGCAGCCTGCCCTGACCGACGAGCGGTTTGCCGTCGATCCGCGCCACGGCCGCGTCTACCGGACCGGCGACCTCGTGCGTCGATCGCATGGTGCGATCGAGTACCTCGGTCGGATCGATGCGCAGGTGAAGGTGCGTGGCCACCGGGTCGAGCTCGGCGCGGTCGAGGCGTGCCTGGCCCGAGCGCCCGGGGTGCGCGAGGCGGCGTGTGCGCTGGTGGGCGAGGGCAGTGGTGCGCGGCTCGCCGGCATCGTGGTCGGCGAAGCCATCGACGTGGAGGCCGTGCTCGCGCATGCGCGGCGGCACCTTCCGCCGGCGATGGTGCCTGCGCTCGTGCGGGCGGCGCCGTCGCTCCCGAGGATGGTCAGTGGCAAGCTCGATCGACGTGCGGTCGCCGGCCTCCTCACGACATCCTCGGCGGACACGTCGACGTGGGATGACCAGGCTCGCGATCCATCGCGATCGATGGTCGAGCGTGTCGCTGCATGCGCGGCGGCAGCCGTCGGTGCACGTGAGTTGCCAAGCCAGACGCAGCACTTCTTCGAGGATCTCGGCGGCGATTCGCTGCGCGCAGTGGATCTGGTGCTGCGCATCCGACGGTCCATCGGCCTTGAGGCCACGGTGCGCATGGTGTACGACGAGCCGACGATCGAAGGCCTGTCCAGGCGGGTGCAGGGCGCTGCCTCCGCTGAGCGGGTCCAGCCCCACACGATCGCCGTGGTGCCGAGGCGACGGAAGTTCACGGCGTGGATCGTGCAGGGGGCATCGCTCGGCGTTGGTGCGGTGCTCGCGGGCACCGTGGGTTCGTGGCTGGCGTTCCGGGGCGTGCCCGCGGTCGTCGAGTCGGTGGGCGTGATCGGCGCGGCCATGATGGCGCCGGTGGCGTGGGGCGTGGCACGGTTGGCCTGGTTCCCGGCATCGATCGCGTGCACGCTGATCGCGAAGCGTGCACTCATCGGGCGCTACGAGACCGGTTGGGTGCCCACGTGGAGCGGCCGCCATGTCCGGGAGTGGATCGTCGAGCAGGTCGGCAGCACGATTCCATGGTCGATCGCCGAGGGCACCGCGCTGACCGCCTGGGGACTGCGTCGACTTGGTGCGCGCGTGGGGCATCGTGTGCATGTGCATCGCGGCGTGAACGTCCTGCGCAGCGGATGGGATCTGCTGGAGCTCGGTGACGGCGTCACGCTCTGCCAGGACGCGGCCGTCCTGGTGTCGAGGATCGATCGCGGCGGCATCGATCATGGTCGCGTATCGATCGGTGACGGTGCGACCATCGGGGTGCGAGCCACGGTTGAGCCGGGCGTGTCGATCGGTGCCGGTGCCGTGCTCACGCCGCTGACGATGGTTCGTGCGGGAGCACACGTGCCAGCGGGTGCGCAATGGGCGGGCGTGCCGGGCGGCATGACCGGCATCGCGACGTCGCGTTCGGCCGCGGTCGAGGACGATCTTGGGCCGATCGGCCACGCCGTGGCTTCGCTCGCCGCGCGAGCGATCGGTCAGGTCGCGACAGGAGCCATTGCTGCTGGTTCGTGCATGATGGTGGATTGGGTGTTCGGTGGCGCACTCGCTGCGTGGCTTCGGTCGCCGATCGGATCGTGGTGGCTGCTTGCTGCGGCGTGCGGAGCGGCAGCGCTTGCCGTGCCGCTCTGGCTGCTCGCGGCGGCCTTGGCGCTGCGTTGGACCGGCGCGATCCGGCCGGGGACCCATGCCATGCATGGCGCGACCGCGCTCCGCATCTGGTGGCGCACCGGCATGGTCGAATCGGCGGGGCGGTGGATCAGCGGCACGCTCTTCTGGCCCATGTGGCTGCGTCTTGCCGGCATGCGGATCGGTCGCGACACCGAAGTGAGCTCGATCATCGATTGCCTGCCCGAGAGCGTCTCGATCGGGCAGGGTTGCTTCTTCGCCGATGGGATCTACTTCGCCAGTCCCGAGTGGTCGCGTGGTGCGGTGACGGTCGCCACGACGAGCCTGGGCGACGAGACGTTCGTGGGCAACCACGCCGTCGTGCCGGCGGGCCTTGCCTATCCCCACCGGATGTTCATCGGTGTCTCGACGATGGCGCCGTCCGATGCGCAGGACGGCGATGGATGGTTCGGCGTGCCGCCGATGCGCTTGCCGCGCCGCGAGGTCGTGTCGGTCGATCGAAGCCTCACGCACGAGCCGGGCGCGCTGCAGCGGATCAATCGCTGGTCGTGGGAATCCGCGCGCTGCTTCGCGGTCGTGCCGGCCGTCGTGGGCGGAGCCATCTGGCTGTCGCTCGCCGCTCGAGCCGAGGGCGATCTGGCCGCGATGGCCCTGTGGGGCACGATCGCCTCCGTTGCCGGCTGGGCATGGCTTGTCGCGTTCGGCCTGACGGCCAAGTGGTTCCTGCTTGGCCGCGTGCAACCAGGACAGCATGGACTCTGGAGTTGCTGGTGCAGTCGCTGGGACTACCTCTATGTGCTCTGGTGGTTCAGCGCGCGGGTGGCGCTCGCCCGTGTGGAGGGCACGCCGATCCTCGCGTGGTGCCTCCGTGCGGCAGGAACGCGCATCGGTCGTGACGTGATGCTTGGGCCCGGTGCAACGCAGATCGTGGATCCCGACATGCTCTCGTACGGTGACCGCTCGGCGGTCGCTTGCCACCCGCAAGCGCACACCTTCGAGGATCGCGTGCTCAAGATCGACCGCGTGCGGATCGAGTGCGACGCGAGTGCCGGCGAGAACGCCGTGACCTTCTACGGATCCGTGATCGAGGCGGGAGCTCGCCTCGAGCCCGGCAGCGTGCTCATGAAGGGCGGCGTGGTGGCGGCCGGAACCGTGGCGTGCGGTGCGCCGGTGGGCTGAGCGATCGCGATCAGTGGTGTTGCAGCGCTGGAATGAACAAGGCCCCCGCGCGAGGCGGGGGCCTTGGTGTGATGCGATCAGACGGGCGGCTTACGGGCAGTTGCCCCACGCGCCGAGCATGATGCCGAGGTCGCTGCCGTCCACGAGACCGTCGTCGTCAAGGTCGGCATTCGCCGTGCCCCACGCGCCAAGCAGCACGCCGAGGTCGCCGCCGCCGACGACGCCATCGCCATCGAGGTCGGCCGGGCAGAGCGGCACTTCAACGCACGAGTACACCAGCTGGCCGGTGCCACTGGCCGCGATCGGCGAACCCACGCGAATGTAGTAGACCGAGCCGGCATTGGCCTGCCAGGTCACCTGCGAGCCGTTGCCTGCACAACCGGTGGTGTTGTCATCGCAGCCGACCGGGACCGCCGAGGCGGTCGGGCAGGTGAAGCCCTGGTAGACCGCGACGCGTGTGTCGAAGGATGCGCCGCAGGTCGACACCGTCGCCGTGCCCGTGCACTGAGCGAAGATGCGGTACCAGATGTCACGCTGCATGCTCGTGCCCGCGCCGTCGTTGCAGCTGGCCGGGATGGTGCCGGTCGTGCTGTCGGTGGCGCCGACGGTCGAGAAGGCGACCGAGCCGGTGATGTCAACGGCCGCAGCGCACTCGTCGTTGGCCGGGGTCGGCGGTGCCGAGCTCGACACGGTCAGGCTGTAGTCGTTGCGGGTGTCGCTGCCGAGGAACACGCGCAGGAACAGCGTGTTGCTGCCGCTCGTGTTCGTGTAGTTGATCGACGCGTTGTTGACGTTGCCCAAGTCGCTGGCGAGCGCCGTTCCACCGCACGACGAGAAGAGCTCGAGGTCGATGTCGCCGTTGGCGTGGGTGTAGGTCGCGCTGGCGCTCACGACCGTGCCGGGCGCGCTGGAGATCTGGTACCAGTCCTCACCGAGTCGCTTGACGACGAGGCCGCTGTACGTGCCGTTGGCGAGCACGCGCGGCGCGGCGCAGGAGTCGTTGGGTTCCTGCGCGTCATCGGTGCCGGCGGCCAGCGGGGTGGCGAAGCCGCCGCTGCTGATCGCCACGTCGAGCCGGCCGTAGCCATCGTCCGCGGCCGTGTTCGTGCAGAAACTCGCGCCGCAGGTCAGCACGCCGTACATGCGCCGATCGCTCACGCGGTAGATCGCGCTGCCCGACGAGCCGCCTTCGGTCACGCCAGTCGAGGTCACGCCGTATTGGGTGGCGGGGTTCCACGAGAGGCTCGACCAGTTCGTCTGCGGGCTGCCGCAGTTGAAGGACGCTGCGTTCTTCGTGCCGAACGAGATGCGCTGGTAGCTGCCATCTGGGTGGTGCACGCCGACCGAGGCCGTGTTGGTCGGGACGTTGGCATTGGTCCAGCCGACCCAGTAGACGTTGGCCGGCAGCGTCGGGCGGATCATGAGCAGCGTGCAGTCGCTGGCGGCCTGGGTGACGACGAGGTCGCCGCCGGTGATGCTGGTGCCCGCCGAGGCCGTGGCCGACGCGGCGCACGTGTTGCGACGGTAGAAGAAGTTGAACTGGCAGCTGTTGGCGATCGACTGCGTCGAGATGCAGTGGTTCGCGGTCATGACGTAGGGGGTCTCGTCGACTGCGGTCGTGGCGGTGAGCTGACCCGAGCAGAGCGAACCCGTGAAGATCAGGCGCACCGTGCCGTTTGACTCGCCGGCCCACGTCGGGAAGCAGATCGGGTCGAGGTGGCAGGTGCCGACCGCGAGGCCGCCGTCGCTGCCCTCTTCCTCGAGCTTCCAGATCTGCCGGTAGCCGTGGTAGTAGTCGGCCTCGGCGAAGGGCAGCGCCTTGGCAGGGGATCCGTCCGGCACGAACCACTCCAGGAGCACTTCGTTGGTCGGCAGCGACAGGCTCCAGGCCTCGCCGGTGCCGAATTCACCGACGCCCTCGATCGGCCCGATGACCGAGTCGGCCCATCCCGGCGCCGACATGCGCAGCTGCTGTCCGGCGGGGAGGTCGATGCCCTTCAGGTGAAGGCGTGCGGTGGTCGCGTTGGGCGAGGCGATGCGCGTTCGCCACAGACGGCCGCCCTCCACCTCGATCCACTCACCGCTGCCGAGCTCGAGGGCGGCGGGCGTCGGGACGGCGAAGCGGTAGGGGTTCTGGCCAGTGCCATTGCCGAGGATCACGTCCTCGGTCATGAAGAACTCATTGTCCTGCGGCGGCAGCACGTGCAGCGGCACCGGCACGAACTCCATGCCGAACGCCTCGCTCAGGCTTGGCACCGACTCCTGGGCCGGCTGCTGTGCACCGATCGCCGGGTGGCCATCGACACCAACTTCGGCAGCAAGGGCGGAAGGAGCGCCGAGCACGCAGGCGACGAGGGTGAATGCAGCCGGAACGATGAGTCGTATCATGACGTTCAGTCTCCGTGGAGGATCTTCGATTCGGGACGAGACAGCCCGGTCGGGTGACCGACCGAGCGCTTGGGGAACTCTAGCCCCATAATGGCACCTTCCAAGTCCGAAGCGGTCGAACGCGAGAAGTTGGTGTGGGGCCGAGAGGCCACGGTTCGATCCACGATCGATGCGCCCGGTCCGAACAGAGGAGCACCCCATGAGACCTGTCCTGGAAGTCCCGATCGAGAACCTTGAGGGCGCCATCGCGTCGTTGCCGTTCGCCGACCGGCTTGAGGTCTGCGAGGACCTGTCGACCGAGGGCTGGACGCCGACCCCGGAGCTGGTGCGGGACGTGCGGGGAGCAATGGATGCTGCCGGGCGGCCCGGCGCGCGGGTCGTGGCGATGATCCGACCTCGGGTTCCGGGAGCCGTCGTCGCGCCGGTGCTCGAGGCGTTCGTCGCCACGCGCGTGGTCATCGACGCGTGCTTGCGCGAGATCGACTCCATGGCCGGTGCGGGTGCCCATGACGTGGCCATCGGACTGCTGCGCAGCGACGCATCGATCGATGTCGAGGCCATGGAGCGGCTTGCCCGGGCGGCACGGGCGCTGGGCCTGGGCGTGGCCTTCCTGCGCACGCTGGACTTGGTGCGCGATCGGGACCGGGCCATGCGTGATCTCGTCGAGCTCGGCATGGAGCGCGTGGTGACGGCCGGTGTGTTTGGCTGGGATGCTTCGGTCGCCACGGTCGGCTCGCGCGTCGATCGCCTGATGCGCGATGCGCAGGTCGCGGAGGCCCATGCTTCGGCACGACGCCTGCACAGCGTGACGATCGTGCCCGGCGGTGGGGTGCGGTCGAGCAATGCTCGCGAGTTCATGCGTGTGTCGAGCGATCTGCACTCGAGCTGCCGAGTGGGCGGTGTGCTCGATGCGGCCGAGGGTCGCGCGCTGCGCGCGGTGCTGGATGGTCAATAGAGGTGCAGCAGCACCGGGAACGCGCCGTGATCGTGCGCGAATTCGATGCCCTGCGCTGCGAGGTACACCAGCGGGACCAGCAGCGCTTCGCGGAGAATTCGGTTGAAGGCGACCGTGCCCACGTTGTGGAAGGGCTCGGCGTGGTAGAGCGAAGGACGGGGGATCAGGCGTGGAACCCGGGCCTCGTACGCGTCGAAGGATGCGCCGAACCGCTCACGCAGCACGCGCTCCTCCAGGTGGATGGTGCGCCAGTGGGTCAGGAAGAAGACCGCGCCGAAGATCGCGGCGAGCGAGAGGCTCTCGAAGCTCAGGCCGGCACCGATGAAGGCCAGAAGCGAGAAGAAGTAGAGCGGGTTACGGCAGACGGAGTACGGGCCGTCCGTGACCAGTTCGACGGTCTTCCGCCCTGCGATGTGGGCCCCGCACCAGATCCGCCCGGCCATGGCGATGATCAGCAGCGCGAAGCCGGTGGCCGCCAGCGCCTGATCCATCCAGCCCGGCTCGATCCATGAATGGCCCGTCACGAGTGCCAAGCCGAACACCGAGCAGGAGAGGACCTTGGCGAGCGGCAGG
>JAGWXC010000329.1 GCA_018970045.1 Planctomycetota bacterium
CGCGGCATCGTGCAGTTCCTGATCCCGATGCTCGCGGTTCCGTTCGTCACACTTGGCGTCGTCGCGATCTACACGATTGCGAACGGGTTTGGCGCGGCGCAGGGCGTGCTCGTGCGCACGACCGCGGGCACGCAGCAGATCATGATGCCGATGGTCCTTCCCGAGGGATCGGTGCTCGTGCTGTTCGACCTCTTGGCGGCGACGAGTTTCGCCATCATGGTCGGGCTGCAGTGGTCGCTGCGCACGAAGGGCACGATCGGCTCGGTCATGGCCGCCGTCGGCGTGCTCGGTGCGATCGGGCTCGTGCTCGGCGTCTGCGCGGCCGCGCTCGGGAACTCCATTCCATACGTCGGGGCCGCCGCCGCGGCAGCGAGTCCGTTGAACATGCTGTTCGCGACCGTGGCGCCGAACCAGTGGATCTCGGAGAGCCTCGACGATGTCGGCGCCGCGCGCACCAGCCTGGCCATCGGCACGATCATCGCCTGCATCGCGTATGGCGCTGCGTGCTTCGGCATGCATGCGGCCATGAAGAAGAGCTTCATGATGACGGTGCGCCGCCTCGCCGGCACGAACTGAATTCGGTGCCGCGCACCTGCCTGGCACCCGCCGCGCACCCGCCGCGACCACTTGGCAGGTGCGCGGCACGGCTACCGAAGCGCGCCCACGAGCGCAGCGCTCATGATCTCGGCGCGATTGATCCATCCGACCGTGAGCCGCTCGTTGTAGTCGAGTTCCCTCTCCACGAATGGTCGCCAAGCCTCCGGACCACGGAGCTCTTCCGGCCGAACATCGGTCGTCACCAGCTCCCAGTACCTGCCGCAACCGCAGTGGCGGCCCGCGCTGGACCAGCGCCAGTCCGTCGCACACTTCACGAGGCCTGCCGCGACGGGATTTCGCTCGATGTATCGCAAAGCGTTCACAGCGTGCGCAGCTGACATGGGCTCTGAGTAGAACCGACCCTCCCAGTTCGCTCCGAATCGCTCCTGCCGTATGTTCAAGTACTCGGAATACTTGCGGTGCGCGCGGCCGATGCAATCGGCGATCGCCCGAACGCTCTTCGGGACCATCACGTAATGCACGTGATTGCTCATCAGGCAGAATCCCGCAATCTCGGCACCGCACAGCCGTGCAAACCGATTCATGATCCAAAGGTAGTGCTCGCGATCCGCATCGCTGCCAAAAAGATCCTCCTGGTGATTCCCGCGGTGAACCACGTGGTGCGGAACTCCAATCCGTACATCTCTTCTCGCCCGTCCCATGTTGTGACCTCCTTCAAGGTGATGTGCGAGGCTAACACGGGGCGATCTTCGTCCTTGAGAATTCACGCAAGTTTTCGGTGACTGGCACCTGCCAGGATGACACGGCAAGTGCGCGGCGGGTGCCAGGCAGGTGCCAGGCACCGGATCTCGACGATCTTGGGGGATTTTCGATCGAGGCTGACGGATCCGCCTCCGTCGCGCGGTTTATCCATTGAAAGGACACTCCCATGCGCCACTTCACAGCCATCCTCCTGACCACCGCCCTTCTCGCCGTCCCTGCGATCGCCCAGCAGTCCAGCGCTCCATCGCCGGCTTCCGCGAC
>JAGWXC010000330.1 GCA_018970045.1 Planctomycetota bacterium
AGCGACTGCTCAAGCGCCTCAAGCGACGCGAGCTCACCGAAGTTCGTTGGGGGCACCGCCGGCTTGGCCGGCTCAGCGGCGGGGGCGGGCGCAGGCGCGGGCGGCTGGGTGGGTGCCGTCGCATCCTGCAGCATGGCAAGGTGGAGGACAGCGAGTGTGGCGGTCATCATGGGGAATCCTCTCCTTCACATGTCCTGCGAGAGCGTGGCCTCATCCATCAGGTAGAGGCCCACGAGCCAGCGCTCCATCACGTACGGCTGCACGCGGAAGATGCCGGTGATCGAGGCAAACCTGATCTGGTGCTTGAGGCCGACCTCGACGGGCGCGGCGAGTTTGACCTCGACCGCGTCGTAGGGCGATGGCGGCACGCCGATGCAGCAGCCATCCCACTGGTTGAGCATCGCCAGCAGTTCGTCGGCTTCGGTCGACACGATCGGGAACGCGATGTACCCCGCGATCGTGACCCACTTGCCATGCAGCATGGCGATGCGCTGCGGGATGACCTTCTCGCTCAGCCGCGGCACATACGTGTTCGAGCTGCTCTGGAGGAGGTCCCACGAGACCTCGTAGGGATCGTCCTTGGTGCCCGAGCCGCGGATGATGAAGTTGCCGTCGGCGACGATCTCGCCATCCTCCTGCTTCAGCATGCCCGCCTTGACCGTGGCGTCCTCGATGCGCGCATCGAGTCCGACCGACAGCCCGCCCTCGGGTGCCTTCTCCGGCTCGCGTGCGGGAGCGCTGGCTGCGGTGGTGGCTTCGGCGTCCTTCGCGGCGTCTCGTGCAGCAGGCGTCGATCCGCCGCGCATGGGCAGGTCGATCGAGCGCCCGACCGTGTTCACGGCATCCATGGCCGGCGGAGCATCACCGCCTTCCGGAGCGAGGAGGATCCACACACCCGCGGCGATGAGGAGAGCGAGCAGCGACCAGAAGAGCTTCATGGTTCGGCTCGCGGCTCAGCCCAGTGGGCGCAGGCCCTGCACGACCGCCGTGCGGTACGCACGCAGCGCCGGCACGATGCCCGCCGTACAGGCGAGGAAGGTGGCCGCCGCCGTGCAGAGCACGATCGTGCGCAGATCCATGGTGGGATCGATGACGAGACCCACGCGACGCTGCAGCTCGGCGCTCGCGACCGTGCCGAAGATGGCAGCGAGCGCAATGCCCAGCCCCGAGCCCAGCAGGCCGATGATGGCGCTCTCGGCGAGCACGAGGCCGAACACGCGGCCCTGGCTCGCCCCGAGCACGCGCAGGATCGCGACCTGCCGGCGACGAAGGTCCATGCTGTTGTAGAGCGCCAGCATCACGCTGAGCGCGCCCGCGACCATGACCGCGACGGCCATCGCGATGAAGAGCGTGTCGACGCCGCTGACGATCTCGAAGAGCCGCCCGACTTGCTGCGCGGGCTGCGCGACCGTGAACGGGAACTGCCGTCGCAGGAGGTCGAACGCGACCGGCAGCGCGCTGCTGACCTGTTCGCCCGGGCGCGTCGGCACCCGCAGCAGGATGCCCGTGATGAGCTTCTCGCTGTCGCGCAGGTCTTCCGGATCGACGTGGAGGTGACCG
>JAGWXC010000082.1 GCA_018970045.1 Planctomycetota bacterium
GAAGCCGATGCCGATCGGGGCTGGCGCTTCGTCCTGCGCTCGCTCGACGCCGAGGGCTCGTGCACGAGCCACGACATGAACCTCTCATGGGCCGACTACGACTGGTGGAGCCCGGAAGGCATCCATGAACCCAGCCGCGTCGCGCTGGCTGTCGCTGAAGTGATGCACCACGCCCTCGCGGGGGAACCCCTGCCGCCACGCTTCGACGCCGCCACGGTGCGTCGGCGCGTGAACGATGCCGATGCGCTCATCAGGCGCCGACTCGGTTCCGGTGGCGGCCCCTGAGCCTGCCCGGTGCCCCCGACCGACTCAGACCTTCATCAAAGGCGGCAGTTCCCGGCGCTTGAAGAACACCGGCACCTCGAGCGAGAACGTGCTGCCTTCGCCGGGTGCAGAGTGCAGCGCGACGGTCGCGCCGAGCAGCCCCGCCAGTTCCTTGCAGATCGACAGGCCCAGGCCGGTCCCGCTGTGGCGGCGCGTATGGCTCGCATCGACCTGACGGAACTTCTCGAAGATCGACTCCTGCATGTCAGGTGGGATGCCGGGACCGCGATCCACGACGCTCAACCGGACCGACTGCCCACGTTCCCCCGAGCGGACCAGCTGCGCCACCACGACCACCGTCGAACCCTCGGGGCTGAATTTGATGGCGTTGGACAGGAAGTTGTAGAGCACCTGCCGGACCTTGCCGCCATCGGTCTCGACCGGCGGCAGGCCATCCTCGACCTGCGTCTGGACCTCGATCTTCCTCGCCATCGCCTGCGGACGCATCAGGGCCTGCAGGCCTTCGACGACATCGGCGATCGACGTCGGAGCGACCGTGACCTCCATGCGTCCGGCCTCGATCTTCGCCATGTCGAGCAGCTCGTTGATCATGTCGAGCAGCATGCGGCCGCTCTGCAGGATGTTCGTGATGTAGCGGCGGCGCTTGGGATCGGCGTTGGGATCGTTGCGGGCGATTTCGTCGAGCAGTTCCGCGAAGCCGATGATCGAGTTGAGCGGCGTGCGCAGCTCGTGGCTCACGTTCGCGAGGAACTCGCTCTTGAGGCGGTTGCTCTCGAAGAGGCCGACGTTGGCTTCCTTGAGCTCGACCACCTTCAGGTCGAGCCCTTCGTTGAGCTGGCGCAGCTGCGCCTGGGCGCGCTGCATCTCGCCGAGCATCGCATCGAGCGCCGCCGACAGCCGACCGATGGAATCACCCGTTTCGATCGCCGAGCGCGCGGACAGGTCGCCGCGCGCGGCTCGTTCAGCCGTCTCGCGGAGCCGCTCGAGCGGCGGGCCGTACACCCGGCGCTGGATCGCCATCGACACGGCCACCAGCGCGGCCACCGCACCGAGACCGACGCCGACGACCATGACCCGATTGGCGATCACGAGCCCATCGCTGATGGGGCTGCTGCGCTCGATCACGATGACCGCACGCAGCGCTTCGTCGCTGCGCACGGCGGTCGAGAAATCGATGCGGGAAGGATCAAGCACCCGCCTCCACTCCGCCTCGCGCACGGCGCGCGCGTAGCGGTACGTCGTGCGGCCATCCTCGGTCACCCAGCTGAAGCGCTCGCGAGCGGCGCCATCACGCTCGAACTCCTCGGCCGCATCGGCGATCCATGGTGCATCGGCGGCGAGCGACGAAGCCTCGACCAACCGCATGGCCATGGGTACGTCCTGCGTGCTGCCGAGCGAGAAGCCGTTGGCCAGCCAGGTCTCGGCGACCTGCCTGGCGATCTCGCGCTGGCTTTCGGCGACCGTGACCGTGAAGCGGTTCCACGGCACCCAGAGCGCCGCGGCAAGGATGGCAGCGGACGCCGCGCCGAAGAGGAGCGTCGCGCTGCTGGAGAGTGAGATGCCGCGCCGCATCGCGCAGGGAGCATAGTGGGTGGCTAGGCTCCTCCCGTGCACCAGCCCGGCGCGAACCCCAATGACCTTCGCATGGAGGACGTGCTCTGCGACTTCTGCGCCGCGGCGTGGACGCCCGAGCGTGCGATGGTCGAGGGGCATCGTGGTTCATGCATCTGCCATGCGTGCCTCGCCGTGGCCTACGCCGACCTGTCGCCGCAGCCCGCGCGCCAGCCGATCGGCCAAGGCCCATGCACGATGTGCCTGGAGGACCGCGGCGAACCGCACTGGCGAAGCCCGGTCCGCGACGTGGCGCGGATCTGCCGGCGCTGCGCGCGCATGGCGGCGGTCGTGCTTGAGCGCGATCCCGACGCAGACTGGTCGAGACCCCAGGCGTGAGCGTGCGGGCGCGCGCGTTCCGTACACTCGTTGCATGAGCTTCGGCCTCGGACACGGACGCGACCTTGACCCCGGCGACTGGGGCATGGACCAGAAGGACCTGCCGCCCTTCGCGCAGGGGAAGTGGGATCCCCGTCGGTGGTTCGCCCATCCCGAACGTCGGTTCGAGCTCGAGATCGGCTCCGGCAAGGGCACGTTCCTGCTGCAGCAGTCGCCGCTCGAACCCATGACCAACTTCCTCGGCATGGAGTGGACCAACGAGTTCTACCGCTACGCGGCCGACCGGCTCCGTCGCCACGAGGTCGCCAACGTTCGGCTCATGCGCGCCAATGCCGTCGAGTTCATCAGGCACTGGTGCCCGGCGGGCATCTGCTCGGTCATCCATCTGTACTTCAGCGACCCGTGGCCGAAGACCCGACATCACAAGCGGCGCGTGGTGCAGGACCAGTCACTCGCCGACATGCACGGTGCGCTCGTCCCCGGCGGCGAACTGCGCATCGTGACCGACCATGTGGAACTGTGGGCGTGGTACGAGGAGCACGCCGCACGCAACGCGCACCTCTTCGACCGGATCGCCTTCGATCGCCCATCCAGCGCCGGCGAGGGCGAGGTCGTGGGCACCAACTTCGAACGCAAGTTCCGGCGCGAGGGCCGGCCGTTCCACGCGATGACGCTGCGCCGGCGCGAGCCTGCGGCGGCCGTCACTCAGGGGTCGTAGCGAATCACGCGGCCGACGGTGTTGCCGGGTCCGACCAGGACGACCTTGGGCGAGTGCGCGGCGAGTTCCTCGGTGGACAGGTGGCAGAAGCTCATGATGAGCACCGTGTTGCCCGCCGCCGTCAGCTTGGCCGCTGCGCCATTCACGCCGATGACGCCCGTGCCGCGCTCACCGCGGAACACGTAGGTCTCGAAGCGGTTCATGCTGTCGACGTCGGCCACGAGCACCTTCTCGTTGGGGCGCATGCCCACGGCATCGAGCAGGTCCTCGTCGATCGTGATCGATCCCATGTACGCCGGGTCACAGAAGGTGACCTTGGCCGCGTGGATCTTGGCAAAGAGCGCCTCGCGCAGCATGTCACGCCGCCTCGCCGGCTCCACCGGCCTTGCGCCAGGTGACTCGCTCGGCATCGCCCCAAAGGCCTTCAAGGTCGTAGTAGGCGCGCTGGTTGGGCTCGAAGAGATGCACCACCACCGAGACGAAGTCGATGATGATCCAGCTCGAACCCGTGTCGGCGCTCGATCGGAACGCGGGAGAACCCTGGGCCTTGCCGAGCTTCATCAGCTGCTCGCCCACGCCGGCGAGCTGCCGCGCGCTGGTCCCGGAAGCGATCAGGAAGTAGTCGCACACCTGGCTCTGCGCACCAACCGACAGCAGCAGCACATCAGTGCACTTGAGGTCATGCGCGAGCCGCGCCAGCTCGATGGCCAGCGCTCGCGATGCCGAGGTGTCGGGCTTGGCGGTCCGCCTGGCCATGCCGGCGGATCAGTCCTTGCTGCGGCCACGGCCACCGGGGCCGCGCTTCAGCTTGGACTTGGCGGGCTGGGCAGGACGGGCCGAGCGACCGGCAGCCTTGGCGGCGGCGGCGCGACGGGCAGCCATGCGCAGGCCTTCGCGGCGGATGTCCATGCGGCGCTTGACTTCCGAGGGCTTCTCATGGAACTGGCGAGCCTTCAGGTCCTTGGTCAGACCTTCCTTCTCGCAGAGCTTCTTGAAGCGACGGACCATCTGCTCGACCGTCTCATTGCCGCGTGACTTCACTCGAATGGGCATTCGTTCGTCCTCAGGGGTGTTCGGGAATTCCGAGTCGGGCAGTAGACCACGGCCGGGCCGCCACCGCAACCCCGTGCAGGCTAGGCTTTCGTCCGCGGAGGTTGCGATGCCCCTGGTCCTTGATGCCTATAACGTGCTGCATGTGTCGGGGGTGCTTCCCCCGGACATGGCCGGCATGGGGCCCCACGACCTCGTGGAGACGATCGCAGGCTCCCGCTACCGCGGCCAATCGATCTGGATGGTCTTCGACGGGCTCCCCACGGCGATCCTCGGGCACTCACCCCGCATGATCGATGCCTACAGGCCCGCACCCATGGAGGTGGGCGACGCGGTCTACCACTTCAGCGGGCCCAGGTCGAACGCCGACGCCGTCATCGCCGAACTCGTGACCCGCAGCAGTGCACCCACGCGCATGCTCGTGGTGAGCAGCGATCACGCCGTGCAACGAACGGCCAGGCGCCGCCGTTGCAAGGTCATCGACAGCGCGACCTTCCTCCAGCACCTCGTGCATGATGTGCGGCACGGTCCGCCGCGTGACCGACTCGGCGGCAAGCCAAGCGGCCCGCTGTCGCGCGACCAAGTGCAGGCGTGGCTGCGGTACTTCGGGGTCGAGCCGACCGAGCCGCCCCCCAAGCCGGTCGCACCGCCCCTGCCGCAGCTGCGCGTCACCGATCACGGTCCAGCACCACGCCGAACACGAAGGCCCCGAGCATGAGTTTCATCCGCCCCAACGCCGATCGCACCGTCGCCCCCGCAGGAATCACGCCCGCGCCCACCGACTTCGAGCATCCACCTTCGGATCCCGTGCCGTGGGCACTGCGCTGGCTCGACGAAGCCATGCGGCTGCCGACGCCCAATCCCAACTCGCTCTACCTCGCGACCACGTCGTCCGATGGACAGCCTTCGGTCCGCACCGTGCTGCTGCGTTCCTTCGATGCCCACGGCGCCGTCTTCTTCACGAACCGGGAAAGCGACAAGGGTCGGGCGCTCGAGGCCACGCATCGCGCGGCCCTGCTCATGCACTGGGACCACCTCGATCGGCAGCTGCGCATCGAGGGCGCCGTGACCCACACCACCGAAGCCGAGAGCGATGCGTACTTCGCGCAGCGACCGCGCGACTCGCAGCTCAACGCGTGGGCGAGCGACCAGAGCCGGCCGGTGTCAGGCATGGCGGCCATGCGCGAACGGCAGCAGCAGGCGCACGCACGATTCGAGGGGCAGCCCGTTCCGCGGCCGCCGCATTGGGGCGGGTACCGAATCGCGCTCGAGCGCGTCGAATTCTGGCAGGGTGATGCCTACCGATTCCACGACCGTGTGGTGTACGCGCGCGCAGCAGCCGACTGGAACGTCACGCGCTTGATGCCCTGACGCGCCCACGTTGGGGCCGCGCTCCGCCCGCGGCTCAAGGCCGCGGCCTTGGGGCTAGGCGATGATCGCATCAGGCTTCGACGGCTTCTCGACTGCGCCACCGCGGCCGCTCGGCCTTCTGCGGCAACCATCCGCCGACCGGCGACACGCTGCCCACGCCCTGCACCAGGCCATGCAGCTTGTGGAGCAGCGCATTCGTCGCAACCACGCGGCAGCCCGCAACGCCGTGCACGACTTCGGCTTCGGCGAACTCCACGATCACGTTGACCTCGACGGGTCGCCCCTGCAGCGCGGCCACGCTGCCAGCCGCCTGGCGCAGCGCGCCCGAAAGCATCTGCAGCATCGGCGCGACGGGTTCATCGGCTGCGGCGCACAAGGATGCGTCGAGCCTGATCTCAAGGCCCTTGGCCAGGTGCGCGGTCGCCTCCTCGATGGGGATCACCTGCTCGATCTTGACCTGCGGCTCGGTCCGGCTTCGGTCGACGAAGCCGGCAAGCACGACGACGCGATCGACCTGCAGCATCTCGCCGAAGCGCGCGTACTGGTCGGGGAAGAGCACGCACTCCATGCTCCCGCCCGCGTCCTCGATCGCGATCACCGCCATCTTGCGCCCGGGATCCTTGCCCTTCTGCGTCACCACCTGGCGCACGCGTGTGAGCATGCCGCCCACCACCACGGGCTCCTCGGCGCCCCGCGAACCGATGCCCACGATGTCGCAGGAGCACATCGAGCCGATCACGTGCTTCCATGCATCGAGCGGGTGGCCACTGGCGTGGAAGCCAAGCGCTTCCTTCTCGAACCGCAGCGTGGTCAGCCGATCCCAGGCGGCGACCTTGCGCAGCGCGCCCGCCGTGTTGCCACTGCTGGCAGCGGGAGCCTCGTCGAAACCGCCGAAGAGCGCTCCCTGTCCGCTGGCCGCATCGCTCGCCGCCCGCTGACCGCTGCGCATGGCTTCCTCGATGCTCGCGGCCAGGCTCGCGCGGGCGTCGAGCCCGTGC
Source organism: Planctomycetota bacterium (assembly GCA_018970045.1). Classification (GTDB taxonomy): domain Bacteria; phylum Planctomycetota; class Phycisphaerae; order Phycisphaerales; family SM1A02; genus SYIB01. Next base: position 6,373 of record JAGWXC010000082.1, read on the forward strand.
AACCCATCGAACGCGCCGGCCTTCACGAGCGCCTCGAGCGTGGCCTTGTTCACCGAGCGCAGGTCGCAGCGCTCGCAGAAATCGAACAGGTCGCGGAACGGTCCTGCTTCGCGCGCCTTGAGGATCGCGCGGATCGCCGATTCACCGGCGCCCTTGATCGCCTGCAACCCGAAGCGGATGTGGCCATGGCAGGCATCGTGCGGCTCACCCGCGCCGAACACGACGGCGAAGTCCTGCTGCGAGAGGTTCAGGTCAGGCGGCCGGACTTCGATGCCCACGTGCGGACGCGCCGCCTCGTGATCGGGCCACGGCGCGCGGCGGCACTCGTCGAGGTAGACCGACCACTCCTCGATCTTGCGCGCCTGGCTTTCGAAGCTCAGCACCGCCGACATGTACTGCGCCGGGAAGTAGGTCTTCAGGTACGCCGTCTGGTAGGCCACGATCGCGTAGCCGCTTGAGTGGCTCTTGTTGAAGCCGTAGCCGGCGAAGCGCAGGATGAGATCGAAGAGTCCGTCGGCCTGCTGCGCATCCATGCCGCGCTCGCCCGCGCCCTTCACGAACGCGGCGCGCGCGCCGTTGATCACGTCCTGCTTCTTCTTCGAGATCGCCTTGATGATCGAGTACGCCTCGCGCAGCGGGATGCCACCCAGATGATGCAGGACCTGCATCACCTGCTCCTGGTAGACCATGATCCCGTAGGTCTCGGCCGTGAAGCGGTCCACCACCTCGTGCACCTGCGGCACGGGCTGGCGCCCGTTCTTGCGCGCGTTGTAGTCCGGGATCAGGTCCATCGGGCCCGGGCGGAACAGGGCGTTCGCCGCGATCAGGTCCTCGATGCGGTCAGGCTGCATGTCGACCAGCAGCCGTCGCATGCCGCCTGATTCGAACTGGAAGATGCCGCTGGTCTCGCCGCGGCGGAAGAGCGCGAGCACGCGCTGGTCATCGAGCCGGATGCGGTCAAGGTCAAGCGGATCGGCTCCACCATCGGCCGACGTGCGGCCGACGGCGCGCAGGATCGCCTCGGGCGTGAGCGAGTCGCGGATGTTGGCCTTGGCGCGCTCGATGGTCGAGAGCGTGCGCAGGCCAAGGAAGTCCATCTTGAGCAGGCCCGACTTCTCGCAGGTCGGCGCATCCCACTGCGTCACGATTTCCTGGCCCGATCCAGCGGCACGGCCCAGCGGCACGATCGACTCGAGCGGCTGCGTGGCGATGACCACGCCGGCCGCGTGGATCCCCGCATTGCGTGCGTGGTCCTCGAGCGCCTGCGCCTGCACCAGCACGCGACGGATCAAGGGATCGCGCGAGGACTCCTCGGCCAGCCGCGGTTCCTGCGCGAGGGCTTCCTCGATCGTGATGTCGAGCTTGTCAGGGATCAGGTTCGCCAGGCGCTGCCCCTCGGCAGGCGGCAGGCCCATCACGCGAGCGACGTCCTTGATCGCCGCCTTCGCCTTGAGCCGACCGAACGTGATGATCTGCGCGACGTGGCGATACTTCTGCCGCACGTACTCGATCACACGGCCACGGCCATCCTGGCAGATGTCGATGTCGATGTCGGGGTACTCGGTGCGGTCGGGATCGGTGAAGCGCTCGAAGAGCAGTCCGTAGCGCTCGGGACACGCATTCGACAGGCCGAGGACGTAGCCGGTCATCGTGCCCACGCCCGAACCGCGCGCGAGCGCGGGGATCCCGTGCTGGCGCGCCCAGTTCACGAAGTCCCACACGATGAGGAAGTACGGACTGATGAACTTGTCCGAAAGCACCTTGAGCTCGCGCTCAAGGCGGTCACGGACCTGCGGCCCGCCCTTGTCAGGGCCGTAGCGCCACACGAGCCCCGCCTCGCAGAGGTTTCGCAGCGCGCGGTCGCATCCAGCCTTCAGCGTGGCGCGATCAGCGCCGCCCGCAGGGCGGAGCTCGAACTGCGCGCAGTAGGCCTTGAACCACTCGGTCAGGTCGCCGCCACGGTACTCGGGCACCGACTCCGGGCCGGAGATGTCCACCACCGGCGCGTGGTTCTCGCCCTTGGGCAGGGTGACGTTGCAGCGCGCCGCGATGCGCACGGTGTTGGCCAGCGCTTCCGGATCCTCGGGAAAGAGCGCGTGCATCTCGGCCGGACTCTTCACGTAGAGCGACTCCGGATAGTGGTAACGATCCGGATCGTCCTTGTTCTTGCCCATCGAGATGCAGCACAGCGTGTCGTGCACGTCGTGGTCCTCGGCACGCATGAAGTGCGCGTCGTTGTCGCAGACCATCGGCAGGCCGAGCTCGCGTGCAAGCTTGCGCAGCAAGGGATTGATGCGCTCCTGCTCCGCGTTGTGCCGCTGCAGCTCGACGTAGAAGCGCGGCTCACCGCGCTCGTTGGGACCGAAGGTCGCCGCGTGCCAGCGCGCCTCCTCGACGGCACGGTCCCACCAGCGACGCTCGTTGGTCAGCACGAACTGCTCGAGGTACTCCGCGAGGCTCGAGCCGAGGTGCCCGTTGATCGCGATGAGACCCTCGTTCCACTGCGCGAGGGTCGACTTGTCCATGCGCGGCTTGTAGTAGAAGCCGTGCTCGAAGGCATCCGACGAGAGCCGCATCAGGTTGCGCCACCCGGCCTGCGTCTCGGCCAGCAGCACGAGGTGGAACCCGCCATCGTTGCCCTTGACCGCCGTGCGGTCGCGGCGATCGCCCGCCAGTCCCTCGCGGTCAGGCGCGACGTACGCCTCGATCCCGAGGATCGGCTTGATGCCGACGGCCTTCGCCGCCGCGTAGAACTCGCCGGCACCGTGCAGGTTGCCGTGGTCGGTGACCGCCACCGCATCCATGCCCAGTTCCTTCACGCGCTGGACGAGCCGCTCGAGGCGATTGCCGCCATCGAGCAGCGAGTACTCGCTGTGCAGATGAAGGTGGACGAAGCCACCCGGCACGGGGTCATGGGATGGAGCGGTCGCGTCCATGCATCGTTCTCCGACGGCGAATGTACCGCCCGTGGGTACGCCCACCGAATGGGCGATTCAGGCCGTTCCGGCCTCGATCCACGCCTCGCGCAGGGTCGCCGCCACGTCCCCGGGCTCGCCGCGGCCGATCGTCTCCTGCTCGAGCCGGGTCACGGGGAGCACGCCCCACGAGGCATTCGTGAGGAAGCATTCCTCGGCAGACAGGATGTCATCCACGGAGACGCGCTCGATCCGCACCTCCATGCCGCGCGCACGGGCCGCCTCGATCACGAACGCGCGCGTGATGCCCGGCAGCACCGCGCTCGGGATCGGCGACGGCTCGCTGTCGCCGCG
>JAGWXC010000083.1 GCA_018970045.1 Planctomycetota bacterium
GTTCCATCGATGCCGAGCCCGGCTTCAAGCAGCATCTTCGGCAGCTGGGTGGTCTTGCCAGAGCCGGTGGCCGCGCTGACGACGAGGACCTGATGCGTGCTCAGTGCAGCGTGCACCTGATCGCGGCAGGTGCTGATGGGCAGTTCAGGTGGGTATTCGATCGTGAGCGCGTGAGAACTGCGCGAGATGCGCAGGTCGCTCGAGCGCTGGATCGCGAGTTCGATCGCCCGATGGAGCTGGCTGTGGGGCTTGCCTTCGCGCACCAAGCGCTCGTAGCTGCGCAACTGCCGGCGGAGCGGCGGCAGGTCCGCGCGCAGGCACTCGGCGAGGCGCGCCTGGAACATCGCGAGGGCGCTGGACACGCACAAAGTGTAGGGCGCGATGCTGGCCGCGCGGATGCGGCTCTGCCGCATCCAAGAGCTCACGCAGTGAGCGCTACAGGACTCGACGCAGTGAGCGCTACAGGACTCGACGCCGAGAGGCGCGATGGACTGGGCGCGGCGCAGCCGCGCGGATGCGGCTCTGCCGCATCCAAGGGCTCACGCAGTGAGCGCTACAGGACTCGAACCTGTGACCCCCGCTGTGTAATAGCGGTGCTCTAACCAACTGAGCTAAGCGCCCGGCTCGCCGAGTCTATCGCGCGGGCTTCATTCACCCTTGCGCAGGAAGTACGTGAACTCCTTGGTCGGGATGCTCGCGCACCGGCCGTCGGGATCGGTCGTGCCTCGCTCGGTGTCCACCTGAAAGACGTGCCAGCCCTCGCCGCCGACCTCGTACCAGATCTCGTCGACCTTCTCCTGCCAGAACGCCCCTGCCGCAGCCATGGACGGGAACTCCTGGTCCCACGATGCCTTCGGTGCCGACGCCGGGCCGATGCTGCCGCGACAGATGAAGCGCCCTTGGTCATCACTGCCGTATGACGCACGGCCGCCGGGTGACTCGAAGGTGCGACCTTCGCACGCGTTGCCGGCACCAGCCAGGGTCCAGACTTCACGGCCCCTCGCGAAATGCCAGCGATCCGGTGCATCGGCGAGGTTTCCCGCCGCAGCTTCGCCGCTGGAGTTTGGCCGAAGCATGCCAGCGGCGATCGCCACGGCGGCGACAGCCACCAGGGTGATCATCATGGATCGACGGTGAGAGCCGGATGCTGGAGGAGTCGAGGTGCTCATGCGGGCATTGTGCCATGGGCTCGTGCCGGGCCGTCGGTGAGCGGCGGTTCGTCATGACCGCCCCGGCGGCTATCCTCCGGGCTCCCCCACGATGGCACGAACCGCCCCTGACGTCTTGTCGATGATCCGCCGACCGCTCGTGGTCGCCTTGGTGGCCGTGCTCGCCGCGTGCGCCGGTTCGCTCGTCGAGGATGCGCCCGAGCGTCCCAAGCAGTCACGCGCCGACCGTCGCGTGATCCCGATGGACGTCGATCCCATCATGCGGGGCACCATCGCCGCCGAGACCATCGTGACGGGCTTCACGCCCACGGTCGTGCGCGGCTACGGGCTCGTCTTCGACCTTCGGGGGACCGGCAGTCGCATTGCACCCACGGAAGTGCGTGCGCAGGTGCTCAAGGATCTCCAGCGACTGCGCCTTGGCGCCGACGGCAAGGCCCCCGATTCGAGCGAACTCGATCGACTGCTCGGCGAGGAAAACACCGCCATCGTCGTCGTCGAGGGCATCATCCCTCCGGCTGCGCCGAAGGGAACCCGCTTCGATCTTCGCGTCTTCGCCGCGCCGGGAACCGGTGCGACGAGCCTCGAGGGCGGACGACTCATCCTGACCGACCTTCGCCCGGGTCCGTTGATGCTCGGGAGCAAGCAGCCGCGGATCCTGGCGCGCGGCATGGGTGATCTGGTCATCAATCCCTTCGCCGATCCCGTCGGCGTGAGCACGGACACCGTGAATCGCCTGAGCGGTCGTGTGCTCAACGGTGGCGTCGTCACCGACGACATGGTGCTGCGCCTGCGCCTGGCCACGCCGAGCCATGCCCGCGCCAAGTTGATTGCGAGCGCCATCAACAGTTCGTTCCCCCGCGAGCCCGGGCAGCACGACGACACCGCGCGCGGGCGCAGCGACGAGGCGGTGGATGTGGTGATCCCCCCCACCTACTTCAGTCGCACGAACGACTTCGTGGAATTGGTGCGGCACACGCCGCTCAACATGGCCTCCATCGAGGCCACGGCCCTGCAGGTCAAGCGCGCACTCATCGCCAATCCCGGGGCCGCCGCTGCCGCCAGCCTGCGCTGGCAGGCTCTGGGCAAGAAGGCGATCCCGACCGTGCAGACCCTGTACGAGTACGCGGAGGAACAGCCGCGCTTTGCAGGGCTGCAGGCCGGCGCGTACCTGAACGATCCGGTGGTCGTGCCGCATCTGCTGAAGATGGCCAACGACAGCGGATCGGCGCTGCGCATCGATGCCATCAAGCTCCTGGCGAACATGCAGGGCAACCCGCGCGTGAACATCGGTCTTCGGCCGTTGGTCGACGACACCGACATCGACGTTCGGCTGGCGGCGTTCGATGCCCTGCTCAAGCGCGGCGACGCGTCGATCGGCGAGGTCGACGTGAACGGCAAGTACCTGCTGAACACGATCGGCAGCAAGAAGCCCATGATCTACGTCACGCAGAGCGGTCAGCCGCGCGTGGTCATCTTCGGTGACGAGGCCGAGGTCGTGCGCCCCATGACGCTGACGGAATTCGATTCGCGGCTCGTGGTCCGGGGCGACTACGACCAGCCGCTGCTCGACGTCTTCTGGCAGGCGCCCGACGGCGGCGTGCTTCGCGAGCAGGTTCGGCCGGAACTCGCCGAGTTCGCGCGCTTCCTCGGGCATCGTGCGTCACCGGAGTATCCATCGCCCGGCTTGAACATGAGTTACAGCGAGGCGATCGGCACGCTGCACCGGCTCTGGAAGGATGGCTACTTCAAGGGCGACTTCAAGGTCGAGCAGGATCGCATCTTGGCCGAGTTGCTGCGCACCGAGGAAGAAGACGCCGAAGCCGACCGTCCCGAGTTCGACGTGCCAGAGGACGAAAAGGACCTGGCAGCCGAGGCCAAGGAGCGCTCGGGCTCGGGTTCTGGAACGGACCTCGACCGTGCGTCGGTGGGCAGCCCGGTTGATTCCCAGCGCCCTTCCCGCGATACTGTCCCCCGTTGACGCAAGTGGTTGTCGCGTGCCGTGAGCGGCCGGGCCCATGGATGGGTCCGCGCGATGACAGGAGGTCCGAAAGATGCGCCTTGCCAAGCTCACCCTGAGCGGCTTCAAGAGTTTCGCCGACACGACGGAGTTCACCTTCGACGCGCCGGTCATCGGCATCGTCGGCCCCAACGGCTGCGGCAAGAGCAACGTCGTGGACGCCATCAAGTGGGTGCTCGGCGAACGCAGCGCCAAGAGCCTCCGCGGGTCGGCCATGATCGACGTGATCTTCGCCGGCAGCGCCACGCGCAAGCCGCTGGGTTGCGCCAGCGTCACGCTCACGTTCGACAATCCCGTGCTGGACCGGACCGTCGAGGTCGCCCCGAGCGCTCCGGCCATGGACACCATCGAGGATGATCAGGAAGCCGACGACAGCGAGGCCGAGGGATCGGCTCAGGTCCGTCGCGGGCTGGTCGTGCACCGTGCACTGCCGGTCGACCACGATGTGGTCGAGGTCACGCGCCGCCTCTATTCCGACGGTCGCAGCGAGTACCTGATCAACGGCAAGAAGGTCCGCCTGCGCGACATCCGCGAGCTGTTCATGGATACCGGCATCGGCACCGATGCCTATTCGATCATCGAGCAGGGCAAGGTTGCCGCGCTCCTCGAGGCCAATCCCGCGGAGCGACGCGCGATCCTCGAGGAAGCCGCCGGTGTCGCGAAGTTCCGCGCCCGCAAGGCCGAAGCCCAGCGCAAGCTCGACAGTGCCGAGCGCAACCTCATCCTGATCCGCGAGCAGCTGGCGAGCACCGAGCGCCGCCTGCGGATCGTGCGCGGGCAGGCCGAGAAGGCCAAGCGATTCCAGGAACTCGACACGCGGCGGCGTGCGATCCGATCAGCCCTGGCCTTCGACCTCTATCACGAACATCGCACGCGACTGGCCGAGGCCGAGGCGCTCGTCGCCTCGCTTGACGGAACGCGCGATGCGTTGATCGAGCGCGTCCGCCTGGCCGAGGAAGCCAAGCGCGACGCCGAACTGGCGCGCGATCAGGTCATGCACGAACAGCAGGCGCATGAGCGCGAGCGGATCGAGGCGCAAGGCTTGGTCGGCCAGCACCAGCAGCGTGCTGACGCGGCGCGCCAAGGGCTGGCGCGGGCCGAGGCGGATCTGGAGACCGACCGTGTGGCGCTGGCTCAGGCCGACGAGCGCATGGGCGAGGTGCAGGCGCAGCTGGGCACGTTGGAGCAGCAGCTCAACGCCCATGAACTCGCCGTCACGTCAGCCGAAGCGGAAGCGACGGCGGCCAGCGAACGCCGGGCATCGATCGCCCGCACCTTGACGGATGCCCGATCGCGCCATGAACGCCTTCGAGAGCAGGTCGTCGGCCTTGAGCGCGAGCGCTCGCGTGCCGCCCAGCGCTCGACAGCAGCCGATGAGCGCGAACGTTCGCTGGCGGAGCAACTCGAGCGCCTCGATGCGCGCGAGGCTCCGTTCGCCGAGGAACTCGATGCGGGCCGCTTGGCCCGAGTCAAGGCGATCGTGCGCCGCCAGACCGCCCAGGATGCCCAGGAGCGGCTCCAGCGCGAAGCGACCGAGGAGCTCCGCGTCGCGGCGCACTTCGACGATCGGAGCGAAGCGATGCTCGAGGAGCTCGCCGAGCTCCGGGACGAACGCACGCGCGTCGAGAGCCGTCGCCGCATTCTGGGCGAGATGCAGGATGCCCGCGAGGGACTGACCGGTGCGGTCAAGGCGGTCCTCGGCGCGCCCGATCGCTTCCCAAGCGTGCGAGGCATGCTCGGTGACCTGCTTGAGAGCGACCGAGAGCATGCGACCGCGGTCGAAGCGGCGCTGGGTGAATCGCTCCAGATGCTGCTGCTCGATGCACCCGAGTCGGTCCGCCCCACGGTGGTCACGGCGAAGGAACAACGTGGCCGCATCTCGTTCGCCACGGCATCGATCCAGCGTCACGCCATGGCCGAGCGCGGCGCGATCGAAGGCGCGCTGCCCCTGCTTGGATTCGTGCGGGCCGCCGGTGATGCGACCAAGGTCGCCGAGTGCTTGCTGGCCGACACGTGGCTCGTGAATGATCTGGATGCGGCGCTCCTCCTCGCCCAAGGTGGCCTGCGCGGCGCACGCATCGTCACGCCGTCGGGCGATCTGATCGATCGCCACGGCGTCGTGACCGTGGGTGCCGCCGATGCCGCCGTCGGGGGCATGCTGAGCCGACGCGCCGAGATGGCTGAACTCGTGGCCGCCACGCGTGCCTTGGGCCGGCGCATCGACGGGCTCGAGGGCGAATGCAACGCCCTGGCGAGCGAGGGCGAGCAGGCGCGTGCGCGCCACCGGAATCTTGACGAGGCCCTGCAGATCGCGCGGCGCGATGCGGTCGAGGCCCAGTTCGAGGTGGACCGCGTCGAGCAGCTCCTGGCTCGGGTCGAGCGTGACCGCGCACGACTCGTCGACGAGCGGCGTGAACTCGAATCGCGCCGCATCACGATCACCACGGAGCGCCGCGAGGCTGGCCAGCGCCTCTCCGCCCTGGCCGAGGAGGCCACGCGAGCCCAGACCGCAGCGGTCGAGGCCGCGGCATCCCTGCAGCAGGGCCAAGTCGAGGCCGATCAGGCCGGCGAGTCCTTCAACGCGGCGCGCATCAAGGCTTCGCAGGCCCAGTCGGTGCTCGATGCGACCCGTCGCGAGAGCGGGATCCTTCGACGCTCCATCGATGATCTGCGCGCTCGTCGCGCCACGCTCGAAGACCAGCATGCCCGCCGCCACGGCCAGCTCGATGAGTTCGCCGCCGCGATCCGCGCGGCCGAGGCTGACCGTGATGCCGCGCTGGAGCAGGAGCGTGCTGCAGCCACGGCACTCGTGGCGATTGCGGAGCGCTTCACGCAGGCCACGCTCGCCAACGAGCAGGCCTCGGAATCGCTGCGGTCCGAGCGTGAAGCCGGCCACGAGACCGAGCGCCAGTGGAACGCCGCGGAACTGTCCCGTCGTGAGGCGACGATCAAGATCGAGAACCTCGTCGCGTCCACGCTCGAGGAACTCGGGCTCGATCTGGCCCTCGGCTACGCGCTGCACATCGCTGATCGCGAAGCTGGCACGTTCGTCGCGCCTGACCGCACCGAGGCGGGAGCGGAGGCCGATGGCCTGCGCGAGGAGATCCGCCGGCTGGGCAACGTGAACCTCGATGCGATCGACGAGCTCACGCTGCTCGAGACCCGGTTCAACGATCTGGGCACGCAGCTCGCCGACATCGACCAGGCCAAGTCCCAGCTTGAGGTGCTGGTGGGCGAGCTCGATCGCATCAGCCGCGTCCGCTTCGAGGAGACCTTCAACGCGGTGCGCACCAACTTCGGCGGCACTGATGGCATGTTCCGCCGGCTCTTCGGCGGCGGCAGCGCCGACATGTTCCTGGTGCCCGACGAGGAAGGCAACGTGGATTGGCTCGCGAGCGGCATCGAGATCCGTGCGAAGCCGCCCGGCAAGGAGCCGCGCGTCATCAGCCAACTCTCGGGTGGCGAGAAGAGCATGACCACGGTGGCGCTGCTCCTGGCGATCTTCCAGAGCAAGCCAGCTCCCTTCTGCATCCTCGACGAAGTCGATGCGGCGCTCGACGAAGCCAACACCGAGCGCTTCGCATCGAGCCTGCACGGCTTCCTCGACCGCAGCCACTTCATCGTCATCACGCACCACAAGCGCACGATGCAGCACTGCCACAAGCTCTACGGCGTCACCATGCCGCAGCGCGGTGTCAGCCGCCGCGTGGCGGTGCGGTTCGAGCAGGTCGGCAACGACGGTCGCCTGAGCAAGGATGCCGTCGAACAGGCCGAGCGCGAAGCCCAGGAAGCCGTCGGCAGCGCCTGAGGGCGATCGTGGTGGTCAGGCCTTCACGAAGGTGCCGCGGGTGCGGTCTTTCGTCACGCCCGGAAATCCCAGCACCTGGTTCTGCATGGCCACGTACACCCCAGGTGGCACGATCTGCACGGCGAGCAAGGCCTCGGTCAGGTTCTGCTGCGCATCGGTGTCGCGGAGTTCATAGGGCTTCATCGCTCCGGTGAAGACCACGGGCTTGGTCATGGCGCCTTCGCGCGCGAGGCGTTCGAGGACGGCCTCGCCGCTCACGGCGAGCCGGTCGGTCCCGTGCACGACGATGACCCCGTCATGATCGCGCAGCGCGTTGTGCACCGTGGCCGCGATGAGCGCGTGGTCCTCCGGCGTCATGTCGAGGCTGTCCTTGTTCATGAGCGCGATGCGTGACACGCTCACGCCGCGCAGGTCCATCTGCGCCAACATCACATCGAGCACCGCCACGCGGTTGGCGAGAACGCCAGTCAGGGCGTCATAGGTCTTCTCGATCGTGCCGCCGGTGCTGATGAGGGCGATGCGCTTCATGGGGGCGGGAAGCGTAGTCGACGCTCGCCCGCCGCTGCGCGCTCAACGGGTGAACCGCCGCCCGCTCACGCCCACTCGACGGTGCAGCCGGACTCGGTGCAGACGATGCGACGCGACGATGCCCCTGCCGCGATGCCCGAGTCCCGGCTTCCGGCCGTTCCCTGCAGCAGTCCTTCGCGCATGGCTCGCGCGAGCGCCGCCACGGCCCAGGTCAGGCCCACGGGATTCGCCATGATCGTGCCCGACTCGGCGTGGATCGTCCGAGCAAGCGCATCGAGCGCCTCACGGCCCTCGTCCCGACCGCGCGTGGCGAGGGCCAGGCGGACCTGCAGGTCAAGAATCGCGCTCAGGCCGCTCGGCACGGCGCCATCATGATGCGAACGGATGCGGACGGGCACGCCATCACCACCGGCGTTGACCCACCAGCGCCCATCGAGCGAGAACTGCGAGCGCGCGTGGCGCTCGACATTCTGCGCGCGCGCAAGCCAACGCTCCTCCTTCGTGGCTCGCCAGAGCGTCTCAAGCCCGAGTCCGAAGCACGCGAGGTCGGCCAGCGTCGCGGGCGGGCCCAGGACCGGACCGATCCGTGTGCGGTGCCACGCCCCATCACGCTGATGGCCGGCCCACAACGCTTCGGCAACCTGAGCAGCGAGCAGGATCATGCGCTCGTCACGCAGGGCCATGCCCGCTGCCGCGAGGCCTTCCACGAGCAGGCCATTCCACTCAAGGATGAGCTTGGTGTCGCGCCGCGGGCCGCGTCGCGCATCGCGCACGGCAAGCAAGCGAGCGCAGGCGGCATCGACGGAAGCACTGTCGCGCCATGGGCGACGAGTGGGAACGACCGCGGGAGGAGCGTCGGCGTGATGTGGATCACGGAAGTTGGGCCGATCGAGGCCCAGAGCCTGAACGGCCTCGTCGCGCGCGGATGGATCGAACGATCCGAGTGCATCGAGCGCCTCGGCATGGGTCCAGAGGTAGTTCAGACCCTCACGCCCATCGACCTCGGCATCGAGCGCTGCACTGCACGCGCCGTCGCCAGAGTTCATGTCCCGCTCAAGCCAGGATGCCGTTCGTCGCATGGCCGAGGACCAGCGCTCATCGGGTACGCGGGCATGCTCGGCGGCAAGCAGCTCGAGCAGCTGGCCGTTGTCGTAGAGCATCTTCTCGAAGTGAGGCACGGTCCACGTCGCATCCACGCAGTAGCGGTGGAACCCTCCGCCCACCTGATCGAACAGCCCCCCGGAGACCATGCCGTCGAGGGCGCGCGTCACGGTCGGTTGCAGCGTCGGCAGCTCGTGCGCCGCCTCGCGGACCAGCCGCAGGTAGCACGGCTGCGGGAACTTCGGTGCACCTCCGAAACCACCGTGGGTCGTGTCCTCGAAGCGCAGCAGGGCCTGAGCGACCTGCGCGGGCAGCGACGCTGGGAGCTCGGCTGGCGACACGGTGCGCGTGAGCACGTCCTCCACGATTCCACCGATGCGCTGCGCCTGTGCGATCACCTCGTCGCGACGCTCGACCCAAGCCGAGCTGAGGGACGCCAGCACCCTGCGGAAGCTGGCTCGGCCGTGCGCATCCTGCGGCGGGTAGTACGTCCCCACGTGGAAGGCCCGCATGGAGTGCGGATCGATGAAACCGTTCAGCGGCCATCCCCCGCTGGCGCGTCCCTCGGTCAGCTCGGTCATGACCTGGCATGCCGTCATCAGCCACTCGTCGACGCTCGGGTGCTCCTCGCGGTCGACCTTGATGGAGACGAAGCCATCACGCAAGGCGCGGCCGATCGAGGGATCCTCGAACGATTCCCGCTCCATCACGTGGCACCAGTAGCACGTGCTGTAGCCGATGCTCACGAACAGGGGCAGATCCAAGCGCCTGGCCAGCGCGATCGCCTCGTCGCACCAAGGCCACCAGTCCACGGGATTGCCGGCGTGCTGCAGCAGGTATGGGCTCGTGCACGTTGCCAGGCGGTTGGTCGTGGATGGATCCTGTCCCATGGCGGCGGAGTTACTCTATGTCCGACGCATGGACGCGGTCCCCCCCTTGATCTTGGCAGAACTTGCCCCGCTCGCCGGAGTGAGC
>JAGWXC010000331.1 GCA_018970045.1 Planctomycetota bacterium
CGATCACGCTCGACCGCGCCAAGCGCACCAACACCCTGATCGCGAGCGCCGAGGGTGGCGTGGAGATCGAGCACGTGGCGGAGACGCGCCCCGAAGCGATCATCCGCCAGCCGCTCGATCCGGTCTCCGGCCTCGCCCCCTTCCAGGCACGCGCCGTGGGCATGAAGCTCGGCCTCACGGGCAAGCCCCTCGCCCAGGCCGTCGACCTGATGATGCGCATGGCGTCCCTGCTCACCAAGACCGATGCGAGCATGGTCGAGGTGAATCCGCTTGTGCTCACGCCGCCCGATGCAGCGAACCCCGAGGGCCGCATCGTCGCGGTGGATGCCAAGTTCAACTTCGACGACAACGCGCTCTTCCGCCAGAAGGCGATCGCCGCCATGTTCGACCCCACCGAGGAGAACGCCGCGGAACTGCGTGCGCAGGAGTTCGGCCTGTCCTACGTGGCGCTCGACGGCACCATCGGTTGCCTCGTCAACGGTGCGGGCCTGGCCATGAGCACCATGGACATCATCAAGCTCGAAGGCGGCGAGCCGGCGAACTTCCTCGATGTCGGCGGCAGCGCGACCGAAGAAGCCGTGAGTGAGGCGTTCCGCATCATCCTCAGTGACAGCCGCGTGAAGGGCGTGCTCGTGAACATCTTCGGCGGCATCATGCAGTGCGACCGCATCGCGCGTGCCATCGTCGGTGCAGCCAAGTCGGTCGGTTTCAAGGTGCCGCTGGTGGTACGCCTCGAAGGGACCAACGTGGCGGAAGCCCGCAAGATCCTCGATGCCGCCAAGGCCGAGCTGCCCACGATGCAGGCAGCAGGCGACCTGGGCGACGCGGCGCGACGCATCGTCGCCGCGACGAAGGCCTGAGGCGCGTGCTCGCGCTCTGGGACATCGACGGCACGCTCCTCAAGAGCGAGCATGCGGGCATCCATGCGATGCTCGAGGCGCTGCACGATCTCCATCCAGGCAAGTCGTTCTCCTTCGACGGGGTCGAGGTCAGCGGTCGACTCGACCCGCTCATCTATCGCGAGCTCGCCAACCGACATGGCATCCCGGGCGACGACGAAGCCCACGCCACGTTCCGCGCCACCTACGCCGAGCGGCTTCGAACGCGCCTGGCGGCGCGCAACACCGTGCGCGCGCTGGCTGGCGTGGGCGAACTCGTTCGAGCGCTCCACGACCACGCGCACTGGGAACAAGGGCTCCTCACGGGCAACTACGAACCGACCGGCTTTCTCAAGGTGACCCATGCCGGGCTCGACCCGGCGCACTTTCGCATCAATGCGTTCGCCGATCACGGTGCCACGCGGCGCGATCTGCCGCCGGTGGCGATCCGCCGCTATCAGGAAGCCACCGGCCGCGCCGTGCCGCCGCAGCGCGTGGTGATCATCGGCGACACCCCGCTCGATGTCGACTGCGCCCACCACAACGGCTGCCGATGCCTAGCCGTGGCGACCGGCATCCACCCGCCCGATGAACTGCGTGCCGCCGGCGCGGACCATGTCGTGGACGACCTGTCGGAT
>JAGWXC010000084.1 GCA_018970045.1 Planctomycetota bacterium
GGCGATGCGGCGGAGCCTTGTGGCGTGGGCGAGATCGAGTCCCAGCGGCTTCTGCACGAGTGCGGCGGCACCGATCGGCAGTGCAGCGAGCACCTCATGGAGCGCTTGCGGTGGCACGGCGACGTCGAAGATCGTTCCGTCGTGCCAGGTGCTCGGTGCCAGCGTGGCCGAGGCATGGGCAATGCCCCAACGATCCGCAAGCGCCTTCGCGCGGCCGAGGTCGGGATCCACGATGGCCTCGACGGTGAAGCCGAGGTCGCGGTAGGCGGGCAGGTGGGCATCGGCGACGATCGAGCCGGCACCGATGATCGTGATCGGGCGGGGTGATGCCGGCAGCGGCCAGGCTTGCGGCAGCGCGGCTGGTTCGGTGCTCGAAGGTGCCATCATCCTGCGCCCCGGCGTTCGAGCCGCGCGGCGTGCCATCGCCGCACGAGTTCATCGGCGGCCACGCCGGCCAGGAGCACCGCGCCGATGACCGCGAACTCCAGCTGCGAGCCGAGCCCGAGCAGGTTGATCGAGTTGCGCAGGACCTGCAGGGTCGCCGTGCCGAGGATGATGCCGACCACACTCACGCTGCCCCCACGCAGGCTGCAGCCGCCGAGGACGGCAGCGGCGATCGCGTAGAGCTCGTAAAAGTTCCCGAAGTCGCTCGGCTGCGCGCTGCCGACGTCGAAGATGAAGAGCATGCCGCCGAGCCCGGCGAGCAGGCTGCAGGCGACGTAGGCGCCGGTCACGAGTCGTGCCGTGGGAATGCCGCTGTAGCGCGCCGCGGCCTCGTTGCTCCCGGTCGCCAGCAGCCAGCGGCCCCAGACGGTCCGCGTGAGGAAAAGCGCCGCGATCACGGCCAGCACGATGAGCGGGATCGTGGTCGCCGGCAGCCGAAAGGTCTCGAGCCCCGGCACCGGGATGCGCCCCACGGCGATCGAGCGCAGGTCGGCGAATTCGCCTTGGAAACCCTGCGATTGGTCGCCGGTCATCCATCGCGCGATGCCGCGGTAAAGGAGCAGCCCGCACAGCGTGACCAGGAACGGCTGCAGCCGGAGCCGCGTGACGAGCAGCCCATGCGCGAGACCGATCAGCGCAGACCCTGCCAGCACGATCGGCACGACGGCCCACGGGGACCAGCCATGCTCGATGAGCAGCCACGGCACGGCGATGCCCACCAGGCAGACCACCGAGCCGAGCGACAGATCGATGCCGCCGGTGCCGATCACGAAGCCCACGCCAAGCGCCAGAATCGAGAACAGGGCGGTGCGCTGCACAAGGTTCATCAGGTTGTACGCCGTCAGGAAGTTCTTCCCGTACAGCGCCGTCACGATGCAGACCACCATGAAGATCCCCAGCAGTCCCCAGTGCTTCCTCATCGTGCAGTCTCCAGGGTGCCGCCTGTGGCCAGGCCCATGATGGCGACCTCCGTCGCCGTGTCGCGGGTGAACTCGCCCGCGATGGCGCCGTCGTGCATGACGACGATGCGATCCGCGAGCAGCAGCACCTCCTCAAGATCGCTGGAGGCGAACAGCACGGCGCAGCCGGCCGTGGCCGCGGCGCGCACGGCCTCGTGGATGTCGTGGCGCGCGCCCACGTCGACCCCGCGCGTGGGTTCATCGAGCAGCAGCACGCTGGGCTCGACCGCGAGCCAGCGGCCAAGGATCGTCTTCTGTTGGTTGCCGCCCGAGAGCGTCTGCACGCGACGCGACGGATCGGCAGGTCGCAGTCGCAGCCGCGTGATCATGCCGACGACGAGGTCGCGTTCGCCGGCGTGGTCGACCATCCCCGCATGGGCGCCGCGGGGGAGCCACGCCATGGAGACGTTGGTGCGCACGGGATCGAGCGTGAACAGGCCGTGCCGCGCACGATCCTCGGGAACGATGGCCAGTCCACGCGCGACGCGCTCGGCGATGGTGCCTGTGAGCGGGCGGCCGTCGAGGCTGATGCGGCCGCTGGCATGGCCGAGGCCGGCGATGGCTTCGAGCAGTTCGGTGCGACCCGCACCGACCAGGCCCGCAAGCCCCACGATCTCGCCGCGCCTGACCGTGAGCGAGGCCGGTCGCTGCCGCCGGTGCGCGCTGACCACGCGATCGACCACGAGCCGGGCAGGGGCGCCATCGAGTGACGGCCGTGCCGTCGTTGGCGGAAGGTCGCGCCCCACCATGAGCCGCTCGATGGTGGCACGATCCATCGACGCCCGGTCGAGCGTGCCGGCCATGCGGCCATCACGCAGCACGATCGCGCGATCGGCGATCGCGAGCACTTCGTCGAGGTGATGCGAGACGTAGACGATCGCCACGCCGCTCCGGCGCAGCTCATCGAGCATGGCGAGCAGTCGCTCGGTCTCGCGCGCGCTGAGGCTCGAGGTCGGTTCGTCGAGGATCAGGATCCGCGCGTTGGCGCTGAGCGCCTTGGCGATCTCGACCAGCTGCCGCTGGGCGATCGGCAAGCTGCCGCAGAGCGTCGATGGATCCAGGTCGAGGCCCACACGCGCGAGCCACCGCGCGGCCTCGGCTTGCATCGAGCGCGTGTCGAGCCAGCCGAAGCGGTGGTGCTCGCGGCCCAGGAGGATCGCGCCGGCGAGATCGAGGTTCTCGGCGAGGTTGAGCTCCTGGTGCACGAGCGCGATGCCGGCTTGTGCCGCCTCGGCCACGTTGCGCAGCCGCAGCTCGCGAGCGCGGCCCTGTGCATCGACCTCTTCAAGCGATCCGGAACTCGGCGCGAGCACCCCCGACAGGATCTTGAGCAGCGTGCTCTTGCCAGCACCGTTCTCGCCCACGATGGCGAGCACCTCGCCGGCCCGGATGTCGGCCTCGATGCCGTCGAGCGCCGTCACGCCCGCGAAGCGCCGGCCGATGCCGCGCGCGCGCAGGATCGAACGGACAGTGGGCTCACTCGGCATGGACGGACTGTACCCGCGGGCCGGGGCGATCGACCTCGACGGCGCGGCTTCAGCGGGGCAGGACTCCGGACTTCAGTCGGATCACTTCGCGGCCTTGCCGGCGGCGAGCTTCGCCTTCAGGTCGGACCAGAACGCATCGACGTTGTCCTTGGTGATCGTGCGGGCAGGGATGTTCATCACGCCATCCTTGGGGATCGCGTCGAGCTTGCCCTGGGTCAGCGCGTGCAGCAGCTTGATGCTCTCGTAGCCGTAGCCATACGGATCCTGGACCACGGTGCCGAGCACGATGCCCTCGCGGATGCCCACGAGCACGTCGGCGCCCTCATCGAACGCGGCGATCTTGATCTGACCCGTGCGGCCAGCCTGACGGAAGACCTCGACCGCCAGGACCGAGTTGTATTCGAAGAGCCCCGTGACGAGCGCGAGCTTGGGGTAGCGCGTCATCACATCCTCGATGTTGGCCTTGGCCTTCGCGCGATCGAACGAGTCGGTCCAGGTGCCAACGATCGTGTAGCCGGCTTCCGTGAAGGGCTTGGTGTGGTCATCGCGGCGCTCGGCATCGACGCTGCGGCCGAGCAGGCCATCGACGAAGCCCTGCCAGCGGCGCTTGGCGTTGTCCTGCTCGAGGCGCCCGATGAAGATGGCGACCTCGCCGCCACCCGGCAGGCCCTTGCGGGCGAGTTCGCCGCATTGGCGGCCGGCGAGGTAGTTGTCCATGCCGATGTAGCAGAGGCGCGGCGAGCCGGGCGCATCGCTGTCGTTGGTGATGAGCAGCGCCTGCTCGGCGATCTGGTTCAGCACGTCCATCTGGTTCTTGGGATCGATCGGGCTGACCGAGACGCCGTCGATGCCGCGGATCACCAGGTCCTCGAGCATGCGCTTCTGGTCGCTGAGGCCAGCACCCGGGAAGACCACCGTGACCTCGCAGCCGAGGTCCTTGCCCGCGGCGAGCGAACCAGCCTTGGCGATCGTCCAGAAGTCGGCGACGCCGTTGCTCACAAAGGAGAGGTGCGGCGACTTCATCGGCTGCTTGGCGTAGCCGGCGATGCGTTCCTTCTGGGCGGCGACGAGGTCGGCGGTGGGGGCGATGGCCATGGCCGTGCACAGCGAGAAGGCGGTGGCGAGGACGGCGACGGTGCGATGGATCGTCATGCCGCGCAGCCTAGCGCAGCAGGGGTAGCCTGCACCCATGACGAACCTGCCGACCGACCGTCGTGACTTCGTCCGCACCGCGAGCCTGCTCGCTGCCGTTGGCCCAGCGCTGGCCGCCTGCGCAGCGCCGCCGAAGGCCCCGGCCGTGCAGGCGCCCGCTCCAGCTCCTCTTCCGCCGCCGGGCCGACCGATGGGCCGCATCAACGTGGGCATCGTGGGGTACGGCAAGCGTGCGAGCGAACTGCTCGATGCCTTCATGGATCACCCCGGCGTGGAAGTCGTCAGCGTGGCCGAGGTGGTTGACGCTCGCCGCGATGAGTGCATCCGTCGCGTGAACGGCAAGCGCGGCCGCACGGTGTGCACCGCCGCGCGCTCGTGGCGGGAGCTCGTCGCGGATCCCAACGTCGACGCCGTGATCGTGGCGACGCCCGATCACTGGCACGCCGAACCATCGATCGCAGCATGCCTGGCCGGCAAGCACGTGTACTGCGAGAAGCCGCTCTCGCTCACGCTCGCCGAGGGTCGCGCGATCGCGGCAGCGGCCGCTGCCACGGGCGTGACCTTCCAGGTCGGCTCGCAGCAGCGCTCGGAGTTCAACCACATGTTCGCGACCGCAGCCGAGGCGGTGCGCAACGGCCGCATCGGCACCGTCAAGCGCGTGCTCGCCGGCGTTGGCCCGATGGCCAAGCCATGCGACCTGCCTGAAGAGCCACTGCCGCCGGGCATCGACTGGGATGGCTGGCTCGGCCAAGCGCCGTGGCGGGGCTTCAACCATGAACTCTGCCCGATCGGCATGCATGGTCACTATCCGGCGTGGCGCAACTACGCCGAGTACGCCAATGGCGGGCTTGCTGATTTCGGGGCGCACCACTTCGACATCGCGCAGTGGGCGCTCGGCATGGATCTGTCGGGCCCGGTGAAGATCACGCCGCCCGCGGATGGCGCGCGTACGGGCCTCGTCTTCACCTACGCCAGCGGGATCGAGCTCGTGCACGGCGGCCCGACTGACTGCACGTTCATCGGCACCGAG
The DNA here is from genome assembly GCA_018970045.1 of Planctomycetota bacterium. GTDB lineage: Bacteria > Planctomycetota > Phycisphaerae > Phycisphaerales > SM1A02 > SYIB01. Next base: position 5,073 of record JAGWXC010000084.1, read on the forward strand.
GGCACCATCGAGGTCTCGCGCGGGCACCTGAAGGCCTACAAGGGCGAGGACCGCCGCGCGGATCCGGCGATGGAGCTGCTCCGGCCGCCGGGGCCGGGCGAAGTGCGCTTGCCGCGCAACCGTTCGCACGTGCACGACTTCCTGACGGCGATCGTGGATGGCCACCAGCCGATCTGCACCGCCGAGACCGGGCACCGCACGGCCACGCTCTGCCACCTGGCCGTGATCGGCTACACGATCGGCCAGCCGCTCTCATGGGACCCCAACCGCGAGGAGTTCACGGGCCCGCATGCGGTGCGGGCGAACTCCCTGCGGGGCCGCGCCGTGCGACCGCACGCGTGAACTCGCCTGTCCGGCATGGGCGGCGTGCGGCAATCATCGTGACCATGAGGATGCATCGATCCTTCGCGTGTGTCGCCGGTTCGCTGGTGGCGCTGCTGCAATTGGGTTGTGGGGGCATCGCCCAGGCGCAGGTCCCGCCTGCGCCGAGTGTGGGCGGTTCCGCACCGGCATCGCCTCCACCGGGCACCAAGCCGATCGATCCGGCTCCGGGCGCGCCTGCCGCTCGGCCGCGCTTTCTCAATCCGGAACCTGCGCCGACGCCAGCCCCGGCGGCGGACGCGATCGCGCGCGCCATCGCCTACAGCGAGCGATTCGACGGTCGTGCCGTGCTGATCATGAAGGACGGAGTCATCCTGGCCGAGCAGTATGCCAACGGATGGTCGGCGGATCGGCCCCACGCCCTCGCCAGCGGCACCAAGAGCTTCTCCGGCATCACCGCTGCAGCCGCCGTCACCGATGGGCTCATCACGCTCGATGAGCTCGTCAGCGACACGATCAACGAGTGGAAGACCGATCCGCGCGCGAGCCGCATCACGGTGCGCGAACTGCTCAACCTGACGAGTGGGCTCGAGCCCAACAGCGAGCTGCTCGGTCGACAGGGCTACGGCATCAAGGACTTGGGTGGCGCGAACGACCTCGCCGCGCGCCTCAAGGGCGGTGCGCGCGAGAAGGCTCCCGAGAACTGGTACGCGGCCGCGGTGAAGGTGCCGGTCACCGCCGAGCCGGGGCGCACGTTCCGCTACGGGCCAACGCACTTCTATGCGTGGGGCGAGTTCTTGACCCGCAAGCTCGCGGCGAGTTCGCGGCCCGAGCGCACGTGCTGGGACTACATGCACGAACGTGTGCTCAAGCCTGCGGGACTGGAGTTCCCCAAGACTCGTTTCGCCCTCGACCAGCAGGGCAACCCCAACCTGCCGGGTGGTGCGCACCTCACCGCGCGCGAGTGGGCGCAGTGGGGCGAGTTCGTGCGGCGGGGGTGCGCGGTGCAATCGGAGGTGGGTGCAGCATGGACTCCCGGCATCGACCGAGAGGCGCTCGAACAGTGCTTCATCGGCAGTCGCGCCAATCCCCAGTACGGCCTGACGTGGTGGCTGCTCACCGGCGCCGATGGCTCGGTCGCCAATGCAGGTGGCAGCGAAGGCGGCCGCATGCGCAAGCGGCTCGAGCGCGGCGAGCGCCCGGGCCTGGCGGACTTCGCCGCCGGCCAGACCGCCGCGATCCGCGACGGCAACGGCACCGTGGTCAAGGCCGTGATGGCGGCCGGCGCGGGCAAGCAGCGGCTCTACCTGCTGCCCGAGCACGGGCTCGTCATCGTGCGCTTTGCCGAGATGGGCCAGGCCGGCGCCAACTTCAACGACACGCAGTTCCTGAAGCTGGTGCTGGGTATGGCAGGGGGCGGTACCGTGCGCGGCCCCGATGCTGCTGACCGCAACTGACCTCGCCAAGTCGCATGGCATGCGCACGCTCTTCAAGGGCGTGTCCATGTCGATCGCCGAGGGCGACCGGCTTGCGCTCATCGGCCCCAATGGCGCGGGCAAGAGCACGCTGCTGCGCATGCTCGCCGCGCGCGAGGATCCAGACTCGGGCTCGGTGCGCACGCCGCGTGGGATCGTGAGCGTGTACGTGCCGCAGCGCGATGACTTCCCCGATGGCCAGACTGCGCGCGAGGCCGTGGCCGCGGCGGCGCTCGACTGTGCGCGTTGCCACGGCGACGAGCACGAGGCGCTGGTCCTGGCCGGCGTGGTGCTGGGCAAGATCGGCTTCGAGGAGGAGCGGATGGACGTGCCGCTCTCCACGCTCTCGGGGGGCTGGCGCAAGCGCTGCTCGATCGCGGCCGGGCTGGCCCGGGCAGGTGGCACGCCGGATCTTCTTCTGCTTGATGAACCAACCAACCACCTCGACGTCGAGGGGCTTGAGTGGCTCGAGCGGTTCCTCGTCAAGGGTGCGCAGGACATCCGCGCGGGCACGAGCGTGTTCGTCACGCACGACCGTGTCTTCCTCGAGCGGGTGGCCACGCGCGTAGGCGAACTGTCGCGTGCGTATCCCGGCGGCGTCTTCATTGCGGATGGCGGCGTCGATGAGTTCGCGCGCCGCAAGACCGAGTTCCTCGAGGCTCAGGCCCGTGCGCAGGCCTCGCTCGCCAACGAAGTGCGCATCGACAACGCCTGGCTTGGCCGTGGCGCGCAGGCCAGGCGCACGAAGGCGAAGGGCCGCATCGACGACAGCGCCGATCGTCGCGACCAGCTGGCCGAGCTTTCGAAGCGCAATGCCGCAGCCGCATCGGGCGGAGCGCGCGTGGACTTCACCGGCAGCGGCCGCCGCACGCGTCGGCTCATGTGGGCCGAGGGCATCTCGGTGGCGCTCGGTGGCCGAACGCTCTTCGCGGGACTTGATGTCGAACTCGTGCCGGGTGACTGCGTGGCGGTGATGGGCCCCAATGGATCCGGCAAGACCACGCTGCTGCGCACGCTGACGGGGGAGCGCGCACCCGACACCGGCACCGTGGGTCGCGCCGACCCCGCGCCGCGCGTGGTCACGCTCTCGCAGCAACGCGCCGAGCTCGACGGCACGATGACGCTGAAGGATGCGATCTGCCCCGTCGGCGACAAGGTCCGCTTCCGCGACGGCGAGATGCACATCACCGCATGGTCGCGCCGCTTCCTCTTCGATGACGATCAGCTCTTGCAGCAGGTGTCGAGGCTTTCCGGCGGCGAGCTGGCGCGCGCGCACATCGCACGCATGATGCTCGAGCCGGCCGATGTGCTCGTGCTCGACGAACCTACCAACGACCTTGATCTGCCCACGCTGGGCGTACTCGAGCAGTCGATCGAGGAGTTCGACGGACCGGTGCTGCTGGTGACGCACGACCGCGCGATGCTTGAGCGGCTGGCCACGCAGGTCATCGTGCTCGGCGGCCCCGGAGGACAGTCGGCGCAGGTCGCTGATCTCGAACAGGCGCTTCGCGCTCTCAAGTCGTTCGAAGCCGCCGCCGAGGCGCTTGCGCCGCGGGTCGCAGCACCGCGCCCGGCCGCCGCGAGCGCGCCCGCGCCGCCGCAGCGCAAGAAGCTCAGCTACAACGACCAGCGCGAGTATGACGGCATCGAAGCCGCGATTGCCAAGGCCGAGGAGGCTGCGGCCAAGGCCGACGCCCACATGAACGATCCCGCGCTGCAGTCGAACCACGTTGCCTTCCGCAAGGCGTGCGATGCATCGGCAGCGGCCCACACCGAGGTCGCTCGGCTCTACGCGCGCTGGGAAGAGCTCGAAGCCAAGCTTCGCTGACCGTAGGGCAACCCCGCCCGCGTCCGGTCGATCGCGGACCATCAGGCACCGTCACGAATTGTCACGCACCATCACGGGCTGTGAGCCTGCATCACGGACCCGCACGCACCGTCACGACGCCGCAGGCTCCTTCACTGACCGGCCGGTCGCTGGCCTCGCCGCGGCGGTTGCGCCGGCGCATCGGCAGGGGCAGGCTCGTGATCCTTGCTCGGTTCGGGCCCCATCGGTCCGGTGCGGTACTTCTGCAGGGCCTGTTCGTACTTGCGCTTCATCGACGGATCGGTCTCCAGCCGCACCGCGCGCTCACCGTTGGCGACGGCTGCCTCGCGGTTGCCCTTCGAGTAATTCGCCAGCGCGAGGGTGTCCGCGGCGCGGGCATCCTCGCCCTTGGCCAGGGTGTCCGCGGCGACCGCCAGCTCCATCGCGAAGTCGAGGTCACGGACCTTCACGAACGGCGTCTCGAGGATCGCCCGCGACATCGCCCGCAACGTCTCCATCTCGCCGGCACGGGCCTTGGCCACGGCGCGGCCGAACGCGTAGCCCTGATCGACCTGCTTGGCGAGGCCGATCATGATCAGGAATCGCTGGGATTCGTACTGCCCGGCACGCTCTGGGATCGCCGCGCGAACGTTGTCGAGGGTCTCGAGCAGCGGCTGCCAATCGCCTGAGCGGTCGCACCAGCGGATCATCGTGTCGGTGGCGTTCTTCGCCCGCGCGACGTTGCTCTCGGTCACGGCATCGGCCAGTTCCGAACGCGGATCCCACGTGCCCGCGAGCAGC
>JAGWXC010000085.1 GCA_018970045.1 Planctomycetota bacterium
GTTGGCGGCCTCGATCAGGCGGCGGATGCGACCCCAGAGATCGATCTCCCAGCTGCCCATGGCCAGGCCGTACGCCCAGACCGAGTACGGCTCCGTGTCCACGCCCTGCGCCGCCAACTGCGAGAAGTTCTGCTTGATGCGGTCGTAGTTGGCGCCGCCCGCGATGTCGGGCCAGAGGTCGGCCTCAGCCACGCCAAGCTGCGCCTGAGCCACGCGCACGCGCGAGAGCGCCTGGCCAAGGTCGGCATTCGAGCGATCGGCCCGCGCAATCAGCCGATCGAGCACCGGGTCATGGAATCGAGTCCACCACGCAATGAGCTCCTCGGCGCCCTGCGCGTCGGCCGCCGCACGGGCGGCCGCGGCCTCCTCGGCGGTCAGTGCCGAGGGCATCCAATCTTCACGCTCCGCGATGCCAGCGTCCGGGGTGGACAGCTTGGGCGCATCGGGCCCCATCATGCAGCCACCTGCGCACATCGAGACCGCGAGCAGGAGTGTGGGACGCGCGCGAAGCATGGTCGGGAATCGTAGCGATTCGCGGTTGCCGCACCGCATCGCGGTAGCCTTGGCACCATGGCTCGACGGATGTATGGGTTCGCTCTCTTCCTCGCGATCAGCCTGATCCTTGGCGCGATGCGCGGCCAGGCGGGCGCCGAAGCGATGAGCGCCAGCATGGATCCGCCATCCGTGCCACATCCGCCCCTCGAGCCACGTCCACCAGTTGCCACGCGTGCATCACCCGAAGCCATCAGGACACCGTCGATGGGTGATGAGCGCCCGCTCGATCTGCCGGGCCTGCACAACATCGTTGCGTTCCATGAGGGCGTCTGGTCCGGTTCCGTTCCCGAAGGCGACGCTGGCTTCGATTCGCTGACGTCACTCGGCGTGCGCACGATCATCTCGGTCGATGGTGCCCTGCCCGATCTTGAGCGTGCGCGCGCACGCGGCATGCGCTACGTGCACCTGCCGATCGGCTACGACGGCTTCGACCAGGCACGCAAGCTCGAGTTGGCCCGAGCGGTGCGCGACCTGCCGCGGCCGATCTACATCCACTGCCACCATGGCAAGCACCGCAGCGCGGGTGCGTCCGCGGCGATCGCGGTCTCGCTCGGCTGGCTCACTCCCGACCAGGCTGCGGCGCGCATGGCGGTGTCGGGCACCGCCAAGGGCTACACCGGGCTCTGGCAGTGCACCGCTGAATCCGCACCGATCGCTGCCGCCCTGCTCGATGCCGCGCCCGCGGACTTCCCCGAGCGCACCATGCCCAGTTCATTGGTCGCAGCCATGGTCGAGATCGACGAGGTGCATGACCGACTCAAGCTTGCGCAGCAGGCAGGATGGCATGCGCCGGCCGACCACCCCGATCTGGCGCCGCTCGCCGATGCAGGCCGTCTCGCCGACCTCTACCGCCTGCTCGATGACGATGCGCAGCTCAAGGACGTGCCAGAGTCCGAGCGCGCCGTGGTGCGTGAGTGGCTCGTGCGCGAAGGCTTGGCTGCCGCGCGACTGGAGCGGGTGATCGAGTCGATGTCCGTGACCGAGCAGGATCGTGCGGCGCTGGCGAAGCGGGCCGATGCCGCACTGGCCCTGCTTGGGGCCAGCTGCAAGGCCTGCCACCAGCAGCACAGGGACTGACCCGCGTTCAGAAACGCCAGACCGCGCGCACGCCACCCACGAGCACCGGGTCATCCACGAGCTCGCTCGCGCTGGGCGCGAGCACCTGAGCATCGAGCGTCAGCTGCAGGCTGCCGGTCACCTGGAATCGGTAGTACGTCTCGGTGAGCCACTGCACCTGATCATCCGCAGCCAGCGGCTCGGTGCGTGCGATTGCCACGCCGAAGCCGTCGCCTCGGCGTTCGAAGCAGTCATCGATCGTCAGACCCAGAGCCAGCTCCTGCGTGGCGCTGCTCGCCACATCGGCATCGGCTTGCGACCACTGGAACCATGTTCCGAGCTGTCGCACCGGCAGCATCTGCGCCGTCACCGCCTGGCAGGTCCCCCATGCACCATCCACGCCCTGGTCCACGCTCGCCGAATTCGCATCCGTGCCGCACCACGCCCAGCTCACGCGGCACGGACGGCCGTCGAGTTCAGCGAGCAGCCCCACTTCGCCAGCCACGGCGTAGCCATCGCCCAGATTCAGATCGAGCCACGCATCGTTCACGCCCGCGGCACTGACGGCGTAGCCCGTCATGAAGAGCCAGTCCGTCGGAATCGCGATCGTGCCCACGCCCTCGCACTTGTCCTGGAACGTCACCGGCCAGGTCGAGTTGCCATCGAATGGTTGCGCCAGGAACTGGCGGGTCTCATCGTTGGCGAAGATGTTGTCGGCGACGAAGTCGTTGGGATTGAGCTTGCCGACCGACACGATCCACCGGTCGTCGAAGAAGCTCTGCGACCACGCCAGTCGGACGAGCTGGTGGTCGAAGCCCGATCGAACTTCATCGAGCTCCGAGGCCGCACCGACCGAGGCCGACATCGAGGCACCACCGGGCATGGTGGCGTTCGAACGCACTTGGAAGGTGATCCGACCCATGCCCACACCCGGATCGCGATAGACCAGGAGATCACTGCGCAGGTTGAGGCGTGACACGCCCACCGTCGATCGCGCGCCGGCAAGCCTGTCGGTCGCGGCCTGCAGCACCAGCGCCTCGTACAAGTCGGTCCGAAACCCCCACTCGTCTTGGGCGTAGAGCAGGCCGCGTCGCATAGGATCCACCACGAATCCCAGGGGATCCGCGAAGGCACCCGTCGCAGCTGGCTGCGCCAGCGAGCCGGGCTGCGGCGCCGACCAATCGAAGTGGCTTCGTGGCGACCCCGTGCGCGCCAGCGGCATCACGCCGGGCATGATGTCGAAGCCCAGGAGCGATCGGGTCTTGTTCATCCACGCCACGTCGTCCCCATGGCGCGAGAAGCGGATGAAGTCATGCAGGTCGTGCAGGACGAAGACGTTGCCGCCGTCAGCCCACGCCTTGGCGGGCGCGAGCGAGGCAGCACACGCGACGATGCACAGCGCGCGCAACGCGCGGCATCGTGTCCTGCAGTGCTGCTCCACTGGTGCCATGGGGCACCATGACTACCTCACGGCGACGCCGCGCGGCTCAGAATCGGAACTCGAGCGTGGCCGAAATCGTCTGTTCGATGAAGGTCTCGATCGTGATGTCGCTGAAGCGATCGAGATCCTCGCTGAAGTCGGCGGAACCGAGATCAGCCTCGTTCAAGCCAATCAGCCGATACTCCAAGCCAAGGCTCACGCGGCTTGAGAGCGCGATGTCCAGGCCCACACGCGCCTGCGCCGCCCACGACCAGCCGTTGCCGTTGATCGACATGGTGTAGTCGGGAACTGCTCCACTGGTCGGAGCGACATCGATGCCCGAGATGTCGGCTCCCGTGTTGATCGCACCGAAACCGCCGCCCAGGATCAAGCCGATCGACGTGTCATCGGTGCCCGGAGCGCGCTTGGACAGCGGAATGCGCCACGTCGCGTTGGCCATGACCGGAACCTGCAGGAACGAACCGCTGCCGCCCGAGAGCGTGGCATCGAAGTCCGGCGTCGGATCACCGGTTCGCTGCAGGAACGACAGTTCCCCGCTCGCGCCACCGAAGCCGACCCAGGTCAGCCCAGTCTGGACTTCCAGCGAGAAGTTCTCGCTGGCGTGGATGCCCAGTGCAATCGTGAACGCAGCACCGACGTCCGTGTCGAGACCGACATCCGTCAAGCCGTACGCGGCTTCGGTGGCGAACTCGTCACTGATCTTAAGCTTGGGCAGGAACGCCGCACCGAGCGAGGTGCCGATGTAGACGCGATTCGAGAACTCTTGCGCCGTCGCGGGCGCGATGGCCTGCTCCGGAGCGCCCGCAGGGGCCTGCGCGGCGGCCTGAGTCGCCGCGAGCACGCCAGTCATTGATGCGGCGACGAGGATGCGGGCTTGCATGCGGAATTCCTTGGTTCAGAAGCGGAAACTGAGCGAACCCTGGATCGACTGCGCCCAGAGGTCCTCGAAGGCAAGGCCATCGGCCGATTCGAAGTTGGCGCTGTCGGTGAACGTGACATCGCCGAAGTTCGGCGCCCCCATGTACATCAGCCGCCACGTCACGCCAAGATCGACATTCGCACTCAGGTTCCACAGCAGTTCCGCCCGGAACTGACCGGCGATCTGCCAGCTGGTTCCATCGATGCCGAAGGTCTCGCCATCGGCCGGAGCCGTCGGGGCATCGATGACCAGCTCCTGCATCGACAGTTCAAGCTGCGTCACACCGAAGCCACCGGCCAACCTCAGCGATAGCCCGCTCTCATCCCGTCCCGCCCGCCGCTCCACGAGCGGCAATTCCCACGACATGTTGACGAAGATGGGGATCATCGAAAGCGTTCCATCCTGCGTGGATGAAAACGTCCCGAACCGCGAGACCGCGAGGTCGAGTTCCTCCATGGTGCCGCTGAAGCCGCTAACTGAATTGGTGGAATAGCCAGACTCGACCTCGATGGCCACTCGCTCCGTCAGCCTGATGCCGGCCAGCAGGGACCACGACACGCCAAGGTCGGGCGACAGGCTCCCCCCAGTGAAACCGATCTGGCTGACCGCGCCGCCAAGTGCGGAAGCCGGGAACCCCTTGAGCGATAGGTCAGGGAAGAGCGAGACACCGGCGCCCGTTTCGACATACAACCGACTTGGGCGATCGCCCGCCTCCTGGATCGCCGCCGGAACCTCAATGGCCTTCGGTGGCAGCGGTGTGCTTGCCTTGCCCTCCTCACCGGGCGGGCGGATCACCGGCGGCGGCGGCGCTGGCTTTCCCTTGGCTGGCTTCGGCGTCGGTGCGGTCTCGGGTGGCTCTGCATCCGGTGGAAGGGGTTCAACTCCACTCCCAGCAGGCAGCGGCGTGATCGGCGGCGGCGGCACGATCGGTGCAGGCGCGGGATCTTGAGCAAGGGCCCCGGCGGCAACGACCGCAGCGACGCTCGACGCGAACAGATGCTGAAGGACCCGCTTCATGAACGGGGAAGAGTTACCTCCTGCGCACGATCGCATTGTTCAGGAAGCGTTCAGCGATCGTGAAGGCGGCATGATGATCGCTCGCCCATCCACACAGAGTCCTAACCGACTGCTCACGTGACTTAACACGTCGGGGGCTTACGTTTCTGCCTCTCCAGACCGGGCTCTGGAGATCCTGATCTAGGCAGGACATTCGCCCGTGACGTCGCTTCGGTCCATGCGGACCTGAGCATTCTTCGTTCCGCTCACTCCAAATCGTCCGTCGACCATCTACCCCAAGAAAGGCCTTTCATCATGAAGCTCATGAACGCCTCGTGCCTCGCCGCCACCCTGCTCGTGGCCGGCGCCGCCAGCGCGGCCGAGATCCTGGTCACCCAGAACATCTCGACCTCGACCACCTGGACCGCCAACAACACCTACAACCTCCAGAGCCAGATCTACGTGCTCCCCGGCGCCACGCTCACCATCGAGCCCGGCACCATCGTCGCCAGCACCACCAACCTCGGTGGATCGCTCGCCATCTGCCGCGGTGCACGCATCGTCGCCAACGGCACCAATGAGTTGCCGATCATCTTCACGTCGACGGCCGACGTCGCGACGTGGACGGCAGGCAATCCCAAGACCGGAACGCCCCGCGTGGCGATGAACGAGTGGGGCAACCTGACGGTCATGGGCCGCGCCTACATCGGCAAGTACGGCAACGGCGCGCCCGCTGGCAACACGGCCGCGCCGAGCGCCGCCAACTTCGCCCAGATGGAAGGCCTGACGGCCTCGTCGCCCACCGATCCGAACGTGATCTACGGCGGCGGCGATGACCTCGACTCGAGCGGCACCTTCTCCTACGTCAGCCTGCGTTACGGCGGCAAGGTGATCGGCCTCGGCAACGAGCTCAACGGCCTGTCGCTCGGCGGCATCGGCAAGGAAACCATCATCGACCACATCGACATCTGGAACAACGTCGATGACGGCATCGAAATCTGGGGCGGCACCGTCAACCTCCAGTACTTCAGCGTCTGGAACATCGGTGACGACAGCCTCGACATCGACCAGGGCTGGCGCGGCAAGGCCCAGTTCGGCCTCATCGTGCAGGGCTACTCGGGCAACGCGGCCCAGGGCTCGGGTGTCGGCGACAACATCCTCGAAATCGACGGCGCCGAGAAGTCGGATGCGCAGCCGGTGACCACGGGTGTCGTCTACAACCTGACCATGATCGGCCAGACCGGCTCGACCGGCGGCGACACGGGCGTGGAGTTCCGCGACAACGCCAACCTCCAGATCCGCAACAGCATCTTCATGGACGTCGGCGAGCAGTGCATCCGCAACATCAACACCGACGGTGAAGCCACCGGCGGCCAGACGGGCTACGGCCACAACGGCACGCTGACCTACGCCGCGCGTTGGACCACGCCGTACAACACCTACTCCTCGGTCAACGCCTTCGCGAACCCCGCTCAGGCCTACCAGGCGCAGGTCAACGGCAACCTGATCGACGTGCGTGACTGCGTCTTCTACAACAACCTGAACGCCTCGGCCTACACCGAAGCGAACACCTACGGCGTCTTCACGAGCGGAAACAACGTCAACGCGGGCACCCTTGCGGCCAACCCCGCTGACATGCCGATCGTGGCGATCACCAAGGGTGCGGCGGTGAACCCGAATGGTTCGCTGATCATCCGCCCGGTGACCAGCATCGACCCCCGCGCCGCCGGTGCGGCCGTCACCAGCGTCGGCACCGCGCCGAACGACGGCTTCTTCGAGCAGGCTCAGTTCCGCGGCGCGTTCAGCTCCACCGGCAACTGGCTCTGCGGCTGGACCGCTGCTGATGCCTTCGGCATCAACATCGCTCCTCCGGGTGGCTGCGTGATCGCCGCTCCGTGCCCCGCCGACCTCAACGGCGACGGTTCGGTCAGCGGTGCTGACCTCGGTGCGCTGCTGGCTGCCTGGGGCACCGCTGGCGGTGACATCAATGACTCGGGCGACACCGACGGTGCCGACCTGGGCATCCTGCTCGCCGGCTGGGGCAACTGCCCCCAGTGAGCTGGTTGGACAGAACTCGCGCTTCCTTAACACGGCCTGAACGATGTTGACGGCCTCTTAACGCGCGAGCCATAGCGTCCGCAATCGAGCGTCTGGTGGTTGAGTCTGACTCTCCACCAGACGCTCGTTCTCTTTCAAGGCCACACCATGTCCCGGACGACGTTCTCCAATCGCTCGATCGCTACGCTCGCCTCCATGGCGTGCGTGCTGGGTGCCTGCGGCAAGCCCGCAACGCCGACCGAGTCGCCTGACGGGCCCAAGCCCAGCTCCGCGGCAGAGTCCACACCGAGCCCTGCAGCCGCCGCAACACCGCCATCGGCGCCTGAGGCGAAGGCCGAAGCGACCAGCGCCGCGCCGGGAACCACCGACCGCTCGTGGATCCTCGAGCAGGCGATGGCCGTCGCCAGCGCGATCCCAACCAAGATTCACGACCGCGAGCGCGCGCAGTGCCAGGAGTGGGTGGCCCTCGCGTACCTGGACGCTGGCGACCCGATCGCTGCGGCCCGTTGCGCAGAGTCGATCGAAGGCTGGCGCCGCGGCGAATGCGAAGGATTGATCGGCGTGCAGTACGCACTGAAGGGCGACCGCGAGCTCGCGCTCAAGTACGCGCGCCTGGCGACCGAGCGCGCCACCGGTGAGCAGGACTGGCGCCGCGAACGCATCCTGATCGAGGCCGCCAAGACGCACGCGATCCTTGGCAACGCGGCCACAGCGCGCGATCTCTCAGCGGGAGCCTCGCAGGCCGAAGCCGGCAAGGTCGATGGCGCGGTGATCCCAGTGCTCACTCCAGAGCAGTTCGAGGCCCAAGCCAAGGTGCTGGACGAGGTCCTCAAGGGCGGGACCTTCGATGGCATGCGGAATGCCCTGGATGCCTACCTGCCCCTGCTTCGCCGCATGACCGCGAATCGCGAGCAGGCCTTGGCGGCTGCCGCCACGATCGATGCCGCGCTGCCCGCCATGCCGATGGATCTGCAGATCATCTACGGCACGCGGTTGGCGAGCGCGCTGCACGCTCTGGGCGAAACCGGCCGCGCCAAGGAACGGCTTGATCTGGCCGCCAAGCAGGTCGCCGAGACCGTGTTCCTTCCGGAAGACCTGACCCCGATGCAGGTCGAGGTCGCCAAGGCCCGCGCGGGCTTGGGTGACGCGGAGGGCGCGCGCGCTGCGCTCGACGCTGCGCTGGCCAGTTACGAGAGCCGCAAGAAGGAGATCGTCGATGTCTTCCGGGCTCGTTCGCCGCGCGCCCTCGCCGAGGGCTACATGGCGATCGGTGATCAAGCGAAGGCCGAAACCTGCTGGCTCGAGGCCCTCGCCGCCGGCACGATCAACCCCAACTCGCGGCCGCGCGCAGAAGATCTGAGCGCCACGCTCGTCGCCATGGCGCGCAGCGGTGCAACGATCACGCCGGCGCTCCGTGAGCGCATCGCCACGTGCAGGAAGTCGCTCGGCGAACCGTGGTGACGCTCGGCCGAGCCCTTCCCCTTGCAGCCATCGTCGCCAGTGTCGCGGCGATGCCGGCGGCCGCACAGGTGGGCTCGATCCGTGGCATCGTCTATGACCGCGACTTCGATGCGCCGCTCGGTGCGGTCACCATCGACGTCGTCGGCCTGCGCAAGCGCGTCGTCGGCAACGACAACGGCAACTTCCTGATCCCCGACGTCCCGGCCGGTACCTACACGCTCGTCTTCTCAAAGGATGGCTACGCGCGGCAGGTCCGCGGTGATGTCATCGTGCGCGAGGGCCAGCTCACCGACGTCACCATTCGTCTCGCGGGCGAGTTCGAGGAGATGGAGGAGTTCGTCGTCGAGGAACTCGACCTTGCCGGCTCCGAAGGACAGCTCCTCGAACTGCGCCTGCAGTCGCCGCAACTGCTCGAAACCGTGGGCGTGGACATCATCAATCGCTCAGGGGCGGGTGATGCGGCGGCGGCCCTGCTGCTTGTACCCGGCGCCACCATCCAGGATGGCAAGTACGCCGTCGTCCGCGGCCTGCCAGAGCGCTACGTGAGCGCGCAGCTCGATGGCGTGCGCTTGCCGACGGCCGACGACGAAAAGCGCGCGGTCCAGCTCGACCAGTTCCCATCGGCGGTGATCCAGTCGATCCAGGTGAGCAAGACCTTTACGCCGGACCAGCAGGGCGATGCGTCTGGCGGTGCGGTCAACATCGAACTGCGCGACATTCCCGAGGAGACAAGCTTCCAGGTCAAGGTGCAGACCGGCTTCAACTCGCAGGCCTACGGCAAGGGCAAGGGGCTGTCGTACAAGGGCGGCGGCCTGGACTTCCTCGGCAACAACGACACGCTTGCCATTCCCTACGGGCTCATGGGCGAGAGCTGGCCGCTGCCGGTGGGCACGGAACAGACCGACAACCCGCTCGAGTACAAGATGTCATTCTCCGGTGGCGGCAAGTACGACCTGGGCGATGGCTCGAAGATCGGCGCCTTC
>JAGWXC010000332.1 GCA_018970045.1 Planctomycetota bacterium
CGGCATGCGGCAGCTGTGGCACACGGGATGGATGCACAATCGCGTGCGCATGAGCGTGAGCAGCTTCCTCGTGAAGCATCTGCGGCAGCACTGGCTGCATGGCGCCGACTGGTTCTGGGACACCCTGGTCGACGCCGACCTGGCGAGCAACACGCTCGGCTGGCAGTGGAGCGCTGGCTGCGGCGCCGACGCGGCGCCCTACTTCCGCATCTTCAATCCCACGCTGCAGGGCGAGAAGTTCGACGGCGAAGGCGCCTACGTCACGCGCTGGGTTCCCGAACTCGCCAAGCTGCCGTCGGACATGGTGCACCGTCCGTGGGAGATGCCGATGGCCGCGCCGGCCTATCCCGCACCGATCGTCGATCACGCGCAGGCGCGTGAGGCCGCGCTGGCGGCGTTGAAGGCGTGCAATGCGAAGGCCGGTCCCGCGGAGTGATCAGGGCATCGAATCCGCGAAGAGCGGAAGGCCGGCCGCGGAACGGTCCATGAGTTGATCGATGTCCGTGCAGACATCGATGCTCGCGGCGAACTCGAGGCAGGTGTCATCCCATGCCACTTCGCAGCATGTGGGCATGGCACCGCAGATCGCGAGTGCGCATCGGCCGACCTTGGCGGTGCGCTGCGCGTCCGAGGTCAGGCAGTTTCCGGGAACGTGCAGGCAGCCGACGCACGGGTTGCAGTAGTCGATCGTGCATGGATTGCCGTCGTTGCAGTTCACGGGGAATCCGGGAGTGCACTGTCCACCGAAGCAGGCATCGCCGCCGGTGCAAAGATTTCCATCGTCACACGGCGACGAGACGTTGGTCGTGTGCACGCAGTTGCCGTTGACGCAGGAGTCTGCCGTGCAGGTGTTGCCGTCGTCGCAATCCCTGTAGGTGTGCGTGCACGTTCCTGCCTTGGGATCGAAGGCGTCGATGGTGCAGGGGATGCCGTCATCGCATGGGTTCACGTGCTGACAGGTCCCATTCACGCAGGAATCGACCGTATTCGGATCATGATCGTCACAGTCGATGCCGCAGCATGGATCGACCTCGCCGAAGTAGAGCAGCATCAGGCTGATGTCTCCAGCATCCACGGAGCCGCTGCCATCGAGATCGGCGGCCTTGGCATCGCAGCCGTCCTGCGCGCTGGCGGGGACGATGGCCAACGTCAGCGTGATCAGGGTGGCGACGATCATGAAGGGTGTGTGGCGCATGGAGACAAGGTACTTCGTTCGCGCAAGGACACCCTCGGAAATGTCCGCCTTTGACCGCACTTTCAGGTATTTCGCAAGTCCTGAGGCCTGGCCAGGGTCGCGACCGATGCCGTTCCTTCCCTTCAAGACCGCCCCTCGCTCGCCGTCGCGCGGCGCCACCGCAGCCACTCGCGCACCGCGAGCAGCGACGCGCCTGCGGCCAGCAGCATCACCAGGCTCCGCGCGCCGAACTCCCCGGCGAGCGACATGCCGACCAGGCTCGCGATCGGGCCGCTGATGTAGCCCACGCCGATCAGCGCCTCGAAG
>JAGWXC010000086.1 GCA_018970045.1 Planctomycetota bacterium
GCGTGCGCTCGTCGGTCGATCGTGATGGGATTGGTGCCGGCAGAGTGCCCGGCGGGTACCGGGCCGGCCGATCATGACCACGCGCCACCAAGCCGCGCGCGGCACCTTCGATGTCCGCCCAGATGAAGTCGATGGGGCCGGGCTCGTGCTTGGCGGACCACGTATCGAGGGTGCGGACCTCCACCTTGATGGTGCGCGGGTCGTGGCCGGGCAGCTGTCGCAGCAGTTCGCCGTTGATGGCGTCGCGGGAGACGGGCGGAAGCGGGCGCGGCATGGTGCGGAGCGCACGGGAGGGTCGGTGGTGTTCGAGGAGTGCAAGGCGGCTAGCGTCAAGGACGCGCGCGCTCACGTCGGCCATGAGCGACCGATCTGGCGTCAGGCGGACGGCGGTGGGGGTCTGAAAGGACCAGCTTTCGGCGTCGGTACTGCCTACGTGCGTATGGAGCGAGTTGAATCGGGCGATCGGGCCAGATAGTTTGCTCCGACCATTCGTTCCGGGAGAAACTCACATGAAGACGACGATTCGGGCGGCAGCAGCGGTGGTCACCCTTATCGCATCCTCGGCGGTGGATGCGCAACAAGCAGTTCAGTGGAAGGTGAGCGATGGGGGGAATGGGCATTGGTATCGAGACGACCTTACAGCCGTCGCGCAAACACTTGCGGCGCGCAACGCAGCCGCCGCCACAATCGGAGGCCATTTGGCCACCGTCACTTCTCAGGCCGAGCATGCCTTCGTGATTAGCGTTGCCTTCCCCGGCGGGAGCCTCGGCCTTAACGACACGTGGCCGGCATTGGGAGGGTTTCGACTGGCAGGTAGCACACAGTGGCAATGGGTGACAGGAGAGCCGTTCACATACGCTCCATTCTCGCCCGATCCGCCTCAGTACGACATCGCGGAGTGGCTGATGATGTGGGGCCAGGGATTCACTCCCCTGCTTTGGTGGACCGGAAACGGTAACCCGACACTTGGGCGGGCGATCATCGAATGGTCCGCCGACTGCAACAGCGACGGCGTCGTCGACTACGGCCAAATCCTGCAGGGGCAGCTCATTGATGCCGATGCAAACGGCGTCCCTGACATCTGCGAGGTTGATCCCTGCCCCGGCGACATCACCGACGGTGGCACGGTGGACGCAACCGACTTGAGCATCGTGCTCGCCGCTTGGGGTACCAACGGACAAGGTGAGTTCCAGGCCGACATCGACGGCTCTGGCCTTGTCGATGGCGGTGACCTTGCACTCGTTCTCGGCGGATGGGGACCGTGCCCCGAGTGAGCCGATCGGCTCACTCTGCACCTGCAGGCGGCTACGGGGTTCGCCGCGCCCATGACGTCCTGACCAAGCGGGTATGCCCTTCGCCCATGAAGCGAGAGAGCGCGCCCACCGAAGGTGGCCGCGCTCTCGAACGGAATGGGCGAAGAGGGATTCGAACCCCCGTAGGCATAAGCCAGCAGATTTACAGTCTGCCCTCGTTGGCCACTTGAGTATTCGCCCGACAGGATGTCATGCCCGCGCACGACTGCGGGGCGGGAATCCTACCTCGGGGCAGGCTTCCGGGCAACCGATTGGCGCAGCGAATCAAGCCACTTCACGCTCACGCGCGGCTTGTCCTTGCCCTTGGCGCGATGGGCAATCACGAGGTGGATGCCGAACATCAGGGCGGCCACGGCCAGCGTGGCCGCGATGTAGAGCATCCATCGATGCGCATCGGACTCGAACTGGCGGCCGAGCTTGGCCACGCCGACGCCAATGAGCATCTGCGCAGGCGCGGTGATCGCCACGCCGCACATCTCGACCAACAGCACCTTCCACCACGCCAGGTGCATGAGCCCGCTCACCGTGATCATCGGCGTGCGCGCCCCGGGGATGAAGCGCGCGATGAGCAGCGCGATCGCGCCGCGCTTGTCCATCTGCCACTTGACCTCGAGCAACGTGCGCGGGCCGATGAGCTTGAGCACGCGTCGGCTGCCGATGAGTCGCGCACCGAAGTGCCGGCACATCCAGACCCATCCGACGTCGCCGACGATGATGCCCGCCCAGGCCGCGATGCCGTACTCGGCGAAGAGCGGCCAGTCCACCGTGCCGGCGGCCGTGACCGTGCCGATCCCCGCCGGGATCAGGATGAAGTCCTCGCTCAGGTGCAGCCCGATGCCGCAGAGGACAAAGGCGACGAAGATGGCGAGCGCGCCGTTGCTGGCGAGCCACGCACCGGCCTCGCGCAGCATGCCGCCCGACGCGGCGTCGGCCTCGGGGAGGACGACGCAGGCAAGGGCGACAAGCAGGGCGGCACGCACGGAAGGAGTATAGGGACGGCGCGTTGGGCCCAAACGAAAGAAGGCCGCCCGTGGGGGCGGCCTTCGAGGTCAGGCAGGTTGCTCCGTCGCGATCACTTCGCGTCGGTCGGGATGCGCATGCCGTAGAAGCTGCGCCACACGAAGAAGCAGGCGATCAGGCTGCAGCCCACGCCGATCCACATCTTGGCGGGGTGATCCTTCATCGCGATCGCGATCTCGACGGCCAGGAGGCCGAACAGGGTCGTGAACTTGATGACGGGGTTCAGGGCCACCGAGCTGGTGTCCTTGAAGGGGTCGCCGACGGTGTCGCCGACGACGGTCGCCGCGTGCAGGTCGGTGCCCTTGGCGCGCAGGTTCACTTCGACGATCTTCTTGGCGTTGTCCCAGGCGCCGCCGGCGTTGGCCATGAAGATGGCCTGGTAGAGGCCGAAGAAGGCCATGGCGACGAGGTAGCCGATGAAGAAGTAGGGGTCGAAGAAGGGCAGGCCCAGCGCGAAGAAGAAGACGACCATGAAGATGTTCGTCATGCCCTTCTGCGCGTAGACGGTGCAGATCTCGACGACCTTCTTGGCGTCATCGATGCTGGCTTCGGCCTTGTCGAGGTTGATGTTCTCCTTGATGAACACCACCGCGCGGTAGGCACCCGTGACGACGGCCTGGGTGGCCGCGCCGGTGAACCAGTAGATCACCGCGCCGCCGATGAGGAGGCCCAGGAGGATCTCGGGGGTCACGATCGAGAGCTTGCCGATCACGAAGGTCGAGGCTTCCTTCAGCTGGGCCACGGTCGCATCCGCCGGGGCGACCGACTTGATGAGGGCCAGGATGATGCCGAACACCATCGTGGTCGCGCCGACGACGGCCGTGCCGATGAGCACGGGCTTCGCGGTGGCCTTGAAGGTGTTGCCGGCGCCGTCACCCTTCTCGAGGGTGTACTTCGCGCTCTCGAAGTCGGGGGTGAAGCCGAAGTCGCGCTTGATCTCGTCCTTGATGCCGGGCTGGGCCTCGATGCGGCTCAGCTCGTACACCGACTGGGCGTTGTCGGTCACCGGGCCGAAGCTGTCGACCGCGATGGTGACGGGGCCCATGCCGAGGAAGCCGAAGGCGATGAGGCCGAAGGCGAAGATCGGGCCGGCGAACGAGTACGCCTCGGGCATGAGCGCCGCGACGTCCTTGTTGGTCGAGAAGTACCAGCCGATCGCCATGAGGCCGGCGATGACGAGGCCCTTCCAGAACGCCGAGAAGTTGCCGGCGACGAAGCCCGACAGGATGTTGAGCGACGCGCCGCCCTGCTTGCTGGCGTTGACGACTTCGTCGACGTGGCCCGAGGTGGTCGAGGTGAAGACCTTGGTGAACTCGGGGATCAGCGCGCCGGCGATGGTGCCGCAGCTGATGATCACGCTGAGGGCCCACCAGAGGCTCTCGAGCTTCTGGCCGTTGTACTCAATGCCGCCGAGCAGCCACTTGCTGGCCACGAAGGTCACGATGATCGAGATGATCGAGGTGATCCAGACGAGCCACGTGAGCGGGGCTTCCTCATGGAAGTCCTTCAGGGTGGCGTAGCGGGCCTTGCTGATCGCCTCGTTGATGAAGTAGCTGGCGAGCGAGGTGATGATCATGAGGGCGCGCATGGCGAAAAGCCACACGATGAGCTTGCCGCACATTTCGCCGGCGTTGCCGACGTTGCCCAGCGAGTAGGCGAGGAAGGCGATCAGCGCCACGCCGGTCACGCCGTAGGTCTCGAAGCCGTCGGCGGTCGGGCCGACCGAGTCGCCCGCGTTGTCGCCGGTGCAGTCGGCGATCACGCCGGGGTTCTTCGGGTCGTCCTCGGGGAGCTTGAAGACGATCTTCATCAGGTCGGCGCCGATGTCGGCGATCTTGGTGAAGATGCCGCCGCAGATGCGCAGGGCCGAAGCACCGAGCGATTCGCCGATGGCGAAGCCGATGAACGAGGGGCCCACGAGCTCTGCCGGGAGGAAGCAGAGGATGCAGATCATGAAGAAGAGTTCGACCGACACGAGCAGCATGCCGATCGACATGCCCGACTTGAGCGGGATGCCCAGCACGGGCAGGGGGTAGCCCTTGAGGCTGGCGAACGCGGCGCGGCTGTTGGCCTGCGTGTTGATGCGGATGCCGAACCACGACACGCCGTAGCTGCCGAGGATGCCGAGCACCGACGCGGCCAGGATCACCGACACGTCACGGAAGCTCTTGTGCTCGAGGTAGCCGAAGTAGAAGATGATCGCGCCGGCGATCAGGACCCACAGCACCGACAGGTACTTGCCCTGCTGGATGATGTAGCTCTTGCAGGTCTCCCAGATGATGTTGGAGACCGCCAGCATGCTCTTGTGGGCAGGCAGGGCGACGGTCTGCTTGTACTGGATCAGGCCGAAGAGGGCCCCCAGGACGGCGACCACCAGGCCGCCCATCATGAGGTGCTTGCCGGTGAGGTCGCCACCGAAGGTCACGGTGTTGACATCCGGCAGCTTGAGGTCAGCCTCGCCGGCCATGGCCGAGGCAGTGGCGGCGAAGGCCGCCAGGGCGGGAACGATGAACGATGAGAGCTTCATTGGTTCGTGTCTTCCGTGTTCAGGACGGGGGCGGCGCCCCGACGGGTGCCGCGTTTTTGAGGGGGCGGAGTGTACCGGACCCCTTCGCATCGGCAAGGAAGGACGAGGTTCGTGACGATTGGCACGAGCCGGAGGGTCGGCGAGGGCGGCGACTTCGTGAAAAGTTTCGCGAAGTCGGGCGTGCAACGCTTATAGGACGGTCACATCGAGGCCGCTCGGGGCCACCTGCAGCGCCACCTCGCGAGCACCGGGGGCAGGAGGGCGGCGGCGCCATCGATCTCTGATGCGGGCAGCCGCGCGGGGATCCTTGGCGACGAGCAGCATGAAGCCGCCACCGCCGGCACCGGCGAGGGTCCACGCAGCAAGCTCACGCTCGACCGGCTCGACCATGGCTTCGATTGCCTCGTTGGTGCTCGCCGGATCCATGACCCGCTTGAGCCGCCAGTAGTCGGCGAGGCACCCTGCGAAGCCATCGAGGTCGCCCGCCAACAGGTGAGCTCGCATGGACTCCGCGCCGAGCTTGAGTTCGTTGACGGCGGCGACCCGACGTGGATCGCGCACGAGCCACCCACCGACCACCGTTTCGAGGATGTCCTTGGCCATGCGCTGCAGGCCCGTGTAGACGAGCACGGAGCGCGCGTGGAAGGCATCGATCGTGGTCTGATCGAGCGCGAGCCGCTCGACCGCGGGCCACTGGCCGCGGCCGGGATCGGTGCGCGTGATCTTGAAGCCGCCGACGAGGCCGCCGACCTGGTCCTGCCAGCCGCCGCGCGTGCCGATCATCTGCTCGAGCAGGCTGGTGCGCACGACGAGCCGCTCGATCGCGCTGCGCCGGCGCTGGCGAAGATCGGCCTCGGCGCGCTGCGCAGAGAAGTCCTCGCCGACCATGGCGGCGAGGGCAGCGAGCATCGTCGCGCCGAAGATGCTGCTCGTGCCCAGGCCGCTGCCCTTGGGAACGCCGCTGAAGATCGTGAGGCTCACGCCGCCGCCGAAGCGCTGCAGGGTCCGCCGCAACACGAGCGAGGAATCACTGGGCACGATGCCCGACAGCACCAGCGCGGCCTTTGGAAGGGCATCCCACTCGCGCGGATCGGCAAAGTCCAGCGCGGTGGCCGAGTCGCGGATCGTGACCGCGTGTCCCTGGTCGACGCTGTGGATGGTGATGACCGGCTCATGGGTCAAGCGGGCCACGACCTTGATCGGGTGCGTGCCGTGCAGGAGCAAGGCGGTGTTGAGGACCGTGCCGCCGACCTCGTTGCAGATCGGCGGCGTATCGCTCCAGCCGCCGGCAAGATCGAGTCGGACCGGCGCGTGCGCATGTACGGTCTGCCCGGGACGGATCGCCGTGCGCGCTGGTCGGTCAGGCAGCGCGATCGACTGCGCGACCGCCTCGCCCACGCTGCGCATGGCCGCCGCACGAAGCTCGTTCGCTGGAACGGTGCCCGGCAGATGGCGCGCGGTGAGGTTCGAGAGCGCCATCTGCACGCGCGCACGATCAAGCGGATCGCGGGCACGGCGCGCAGCCTTGATGTAGCCGGTCGCGAGCTCGAGCGCGGGTGCTGCCCCAGCCAAGGCATCGTGCGCCAGCAGGGGGCTGGCCGCGCGATCGCGCACGATCCACTCGGGCACATCATGCACGAGTGCGGCGCTCACGCAGGCGTGGTGATGCTTGACCATCGCCTGCGCATCGGCCTTGGAGGCAAGCTCGGCGACGCTGAGGCGCTCGCTCGCGCGCCATGCGGCGCTTGGCCGAGCACCCGGGCGCAGCATCCAGCCAAGCAGACGATCCATGAGGCGTGGATCACGAGCGGCGCTGGTGATGGCAACGACGGGCCACAAGCGGGCGGTCCAGAGACTCTGCGACGTCGTGCTTGGATCGAAGACGTCGGCTTGGGCGATCGACCGGTCCTGCAGCAACGTCGCCAACGAGTGCCCGCCGAGCGTGGCGCCATCATCAAGCGTGGTCTTGAAGTCGTCGTCGATGCCGTGGAGGACCCGCACGGCGCGCCGGCCGAGCAGTGGAACGTCGAAGGCACACCAGCCCTTGGGCAGCGCGATCGATGGGCCCAGCAGCCCCAGGCCGACCAGCAAGTTGCTGCCGCCCAGGCGCGCTCGGTCGAGCAGGCAGTCCACGAGTGCCGTGCGGCCGTCGGCGAGCTGTGGGCGGCCCGGAGCGAGCGGTTGGCCATGGGCAGCGTGATGTACGCGACGGGCACGCGCGTGCAGCCGGACGTGGTCCGACTTGGCGAAGCGGGTGAGCAGCTCGAGGTACTCGCGCGACGAGCCAGCGTGATCGAAGGAGCACGGTGAGAGGAGCGTGGCGTGGATGTGTCGCGCCCGAAGCCCCTCGTGCAATCGCGCGAGCGCATCGCTCCACTGGCCGCTGGCTCGATACGGCGCAGCGAAGTCGCGTCGTGAAAGCCCTGGCATGGCTGCGCGCATGAGGTGGTCGTAGAGGTCGATGACCGGTCCATCGCCGCGGGCGATGCTGCGCATGAGGCCCGGGCCGGCGGCACGCAGCATCGATTGGCAGGTGGCGGGACTGAAGGCGATCACTCCCGTGTCGACGAGCAGCATGCCATGACGATCGATCGCGCCAGCGGCACGGGCAGCCGCGAGCGAAGGCTTCTGCAGCGCCGAGTGCACGCGCTCGCCCTTCGCCACGAAGACACCGTGGCGCTTGGCGCGCGCGTACGGCTGCGGGCTCGCGAGCACCGAGATGTCCGGCCCTGACAGGTCGATCGCTCGGCCCTCAAGGTGCAGCATCATGTCGCCGGCCGCCACGATCACCTGGCCCGGTCTTGGCACGATCGAGACGAGATCGCGCATGAGCTGGGCGAACACGCTGTCGTCGGAGCCCGGCGCGCCGGGCATGGGAGCGAACACCTTGCCATGGGCGCTGAAGGCCGGCAGCCTGCGGCTGTCGCCGCCGCAATGCACGATCGCGATGCGGCGGCCCGAGAGCGCGCGACCAACGCCAGCCGTGCCCTTGGCCCCGAAGTGGCGCGCAGCCCACTCGATGGCGATCAGCGTGCTCGAGCCGCTGCCGGCACGGCGACCGAGGGGATCGGGAAGGACGTGGGCGGCGGCAATGCCCGGCAGGAGACCGCGCTCGGTGCGCCACGCGAGCTCGAGCCGGTACCCCTGGGCCTGGAGCTCGTTCGAGGCGGTGACGATGACGAGGTCGAACACCGGAGCCATGCGGCCGAGTCTACGGCGCAGCGAGCACTACGCTTTCGGCATGCCGACCTTCGCCCAGTGTCTTGACTTGGTGGATGACCCCGCGCGCATCGCCGAGTATCGACGGATGCATGAGCGCATCTGGCCCGAGGTCGCGGCGGGCTTGCGTGAACTCGGCCTGCGCAACATGCGGATCTGGATCAGCGGCACCCGGCTGTTCATGACCTACGACGCACCGGAGGGGTTCGATCCGGCGCGTGACTACCAGGCCTACGCGGCGAAGCCTCGCGTGCAGGAGTGGGATGCGCTCATGCGCACGTTCCAGGGGCGCGTGCCGGCCGCACGCGAGGGCGAGTGGTGGTCAGCGATGGAGTGCGTGTTCGATCTTGATGCGCAGACCTGAACACGACCACGGGGCGCACCCGCGATCAGGGCCTCACGAGCGACCGCGCATGAGCAGCCATCCCAGCGCGCTCACGGCACCGAAGAGCGCGAAGCCCACGAGTGCACCGAGCGCGACGGCGGCGAAGACGAGGTCGGTCCGCGCTTCGCGCAGCGACGAGAGCACCACGACGCCCAGCGGAGCATCGGTGCCTGCGTAGCCGCTGACGAACTCGCCCACGATCGCGCCGATCACGGCGAGGCCGCTCGCGATGCGCAGCCCGGTGACGATGTTCGGCACGGCCCACGGCAGCGCGAGCTTCCACCAGGTGGTCGAGCGGCTGGCGCCGTAGAGCCTGAACAGCTCGCGCAGGTTGGGATCGGTGGAGCGCAGCCCGTCGACGGTGTTGGCGATGACGGGGAAGACGCTCACGATCGCGGCGCTGGCGAGCGCGCTCTTGACGCCGTAGCCGAACCAGATCACGAGCAGCGGCGCGATGGCGACCAAGGGCACCATCTGCAGGAGCGTGGCGATCGGGTACGCGCCACGGTAGAGCCAGCGGCTGCTCGCGACGAGGCTGCCCACCACCGTGCCGACGACGGCCGCGACGGCCAGACCGCCGACCGCCGCGAGCGCGGTGAGGCCGAGGGAGCGCGAGAGCGAGTCGGCGTTCTCGATGAGTGCCCGCAGCACCGCCGATGGAGCGGGCAGGAGGAACGAACGGATCTGCAGCACGAGGACCAGGAGTTCCCAGGCCAGAAGCAGGGCCGCGACCAGCGCCAGCGGCGGCCAGAGCGAGTGGACCAGGCGCTTCATGGCTCGCTCCCTGCATGCCTGGCGAGGCTGCTCGGCGCGATGCCGCCCGGCGGCCGAGGGAGGGTCATGTCCCGGTAGATCGACTGCAGCGCCTGCGCGAACTCGACGGTGGTGCGGACCTCAGGCTCGCGGCTGGGGAGGTGGATGCCGTGCACGCTGACCACACGGCCTGGGCGGCCCGTC
>JAGWXC010000087.1 GCA_018970045.1 Planctomycetota bacterium
GTCGACGCCGACCGCGGTCGGTTCATCCTGGCGGGGCCGTAGGTCCTGCCATCACTCCGCCGAACCCAATACCCCGCGCAGCGTGTTGCGACCAAGGCGCGCAAGCAGCCCCGCGGTCGCCATGGGCCGGTGCATCGACTCGAGGACCGACTCGAACGCGCCCAAGAACCACTGCACATCGCTCTCGTCGATCACGAGCGGCGGAATGAGCTTGACCACATCCAGGTTGTGGCCGGCGACCTGGCAGATGATCCGGTGATCCTCCATGAGCGGCACGATGGCGCTCTGGGCGAAGAGGTTCCTGTCCATCGCGTGGGTTGCGGCCCACGATGCCCGCAGCGCAAGCGACTTGGGCTGGCCGAACTCAACGCCGATCATGAGCCCGCGACCACGCACGGCCTTGAGCATCTCGAAGCGCGGCTGCATGGCCCGCAGGCCATCCATCAGCCGTTCCCCCATGCGGCGCGCGTTGCCGGCCGCATCGCACGCGTCGTAGGCGTGCAGCACGCTCAGGCCCGAGACCATCGCCAGCGTGCCCATGTGGAAGGTCGACGAATGGACGATGGCGCGATCGAGACTGGAGAAGGTCGCCTTCCACACACCACCGCGCACGAGCACCGCACCCACCGGCACCTGCCCGCCGGAGAGCGCCTTGGACATCACGACCATGTCGGGCTCGACCCCCTTCTCCTGGTCGATCGCCAGGAACGTGCCGGTCCGGCCCACGCCCGTCTGCACCTCGTCGCACACCAGCAGCGCGCCGTGCTTGCGGCAGAGCCGCGATGCCTCGGCGAGATAGCCCGGCGCATGCAGGTTCACGCCCTTGCCCTGGATGGGCTCGATGATGAACGCCGCCACATCACCGAGCGCCAGTTCCGCCTCGAGCGAGGCCAGGTCGTTGAACTCGACCATGCGGCAGCCCGGCAGGAACGGCGCGAAGCCCGTACGGAAGCTCTCGCAGCCGTTCAGGGAGACCGAACCGCTCGAGAGGCCGTGGAACGCCTTGCGCGCGTAGAGCAGGCCCGGGCGTCCCGTGGCGCACTTGGCGAACTTGATGGCGGCCTCGATGCCCTCGGTGCCCGAGTTCGTGAAGAAGACGTGGTCCAGGCCCCTGCCCACGCGCGCCTTGAGCTCGCGCGCGAGCACCGTGGCGAGGGTCGGCACCTCGAACTGCACCATCGACGGCAACTCGAGCGCCAGCGCATCCTGCAGGGCCCGCGTGACCGTGGGGTGGTTGCGACCGAGGTTGCAGACGGCGTAGCCCGCGAGGAAGTCGAGATATCGGTTGCCCTTGGCATCCCACAGGTGGGCACCTTCCGCGCGCACGTACTCCCGGTCGAAGCCGATCGTGCGCAGGACCGTGGCGAACCGCGGGTTCACGTGCTCGGCGAGCTGGCTGGTGCCCTGGCCGCGTTCGCGCGCGAGGAGGGCCGACAGGTCGAAGTCCATTGTGAAGAGCCTAGCAGCGGCGGTCGCCGGCTTGAAACACCTTGAAACCCTACCCTTTCGGCCCTGCATCTTCACGGAACCCTAACGGGGTTTGAGAGGAACGGACGCGGAGCGGGGTTAGTTTCCTCTCGTCGACGGGACGTTCGTCGGCGATGTCCCCTCCCTTTCCCTTTCCATCTTGAGGATCTCTTCCATGTACCGCATTGCAACGTGCGCCCTCGCGGCACTCGTGGCGTCGACCGCTTCGGCCTCGCTCATGGCCGGCTCGGTCGCGATCGTCGGCTTTCAGGCGTCCGGCGCCCCGACCGACAGCATCGCCTTCGCCGCCCTCGTCGACCTGGCCCCCGGCACGGTCCTGTACTTCACCGACAACGGCTGGACCGGCACGGGCTTCCGTGGCGTGTCAGGCACCGACAGCGATGGCAACGAGAATCTGATGAAGTACACCGTCGGCGCCAACGGGCTCGCCGCAGGCACCATCATCAGCTCGATCTCGACCAATGCCAGCGCAGGCGTATGGTCGCTCTCGGGCCTCGTCGGCACGGGCACCTCGGCCTTCCAGCAGCTCTCGCTCTCGTCGACCGGCGAGCAGGTCACCGTGTTCACGAGCACCAACACCGCGAACCCGATGTTCGACGGCTACACCTCGCTCTGGAACTTCGACAACACCGGCGCGTACGAGAACGCGACCAGCTCGACGACCGGCAGCCTCGCTCCCGGCCTTGGTTTCGGCTCGGCCACGCTGCTCTCGGGTGGCCAGAACTACGCCGTGTTCAACTTCTCGGCCTTCACCAGCGGCACCGCCGAGGAGTGGGCAGCCCGCTTCTCGGATGCGGCGAACTGGATCACCGGCACCGCAACCACCAGCACGGCTGATGGCTCGTTCTCAGTGGTCCCGGCTCCCGGCGCCATCGCGCTCCTGGGCGTCGCGGGCCTGGCCAGCCGTCGCCGTCGCTGAGTTCAGCATCACTGCCTGATTGCACATCGGCCCCGTCCATCTGGACGGGGCCGTTGTCGTTGCGGGATGCCGGGATGATGAGCGCGAAGGCTCGAGGCGGCTTGGATCACTTCGCCGCCAGCAACCGCTCGACGTACTTGATGTCGTGGGTGGCGTTCACGAACTGCGGTTCGCGCAGGAGTCGCATGTGCAGCGGGATCGTGGTCTTGATCGGTCCGACCTTGAACTCCTTGAGCGCACCGAGCGAGCGCTGGATGCAGGTCGCGCGGTCCGGCGCGTGCACGATGAGCTTGCCCACCATGCTGTCGTAGTTGGGCGGCACGCGGTACCCCGCACGCACATGGCTGTCCATGCGGATGCCAGGGCCGCCGGGCGGTGCCCAGGTCTCGACGAGGCCGGCCTGCGGCATGAAGTTGCGATCCGGGTCCTCGGCGTTGATCCGGAACTCGATCGCATGGCCGTTGATGCGGATGTCCTCCTGGCGATAGGGAAGCTTCTCGCCCGCGGCCACGCGAATCCCGGTCTGCACGATGTCGACGCCAGTGATCGCCTCGCTGATGGGGTGTTCCACCTGCACGCGAGTGTTGACCTCGAGCATGTAGAAGTTCTGATGCTGGTCCATCAGGAACTCGCAGGTCGCGGCGCCGCAATACTTGGCGTTGCGGATCAGGGCCGCGGCACTGGCACACACTCGGTCGCGCTTGGCGGGATCCACGCCCGGCGCGGGGGCTTCCTCGATCAACTTCTGGTGTCGGCGCTGGCTGCTGCAGTCGCGCTCGTAGAGGTGGATCGAGTTGCCGTGGTTGTCGCCGATCACCTGCACCTCGAAGTGGCGCGCCTGCTCGAGGTACTTCTCGACGTAGACCATCGGGTTGCCGAACGCCGCGGCCGCCTCTTGGCGCGCACTGTCGACGCCTGCACGCAGTTCGGCCTCGTCACGCGCGATGCGCATGCCACGACCGCCACCGCCGCCAGCTGCCTTGACGATGACCGGGTAGCCGATCTCCGCAGCGACCTTCACGGCTTCCTCGAGATCCTCGATGCCGCCGTCGGTTCCGGGAAAGATCGGCGTGCCGCTCTGCTTGGCCATGCGCTTGCAGTTCACCTTGTCGCCGAGCAGGTTCATGGCCTCGGGGCTCGGCCCGATGAAGGTGAAACCTGAGTCGCGCACGACCTCGGCGAAGTGGCTGTTCTCGCTCAGGAAGCCGTAGCCCGGGTGGATGGCATCGGCATGCGTGAGTTCGGCCGCGGCGATGATGCGGTCGATGCGAAGGTACGAGTCCTTGGAAGGACCAGGCCCGATGCAGACGGTGCGGTCGGCCTGTTCGAGCCACGTGCCGCCGGCATCGGCCTGGCTGTGCACGCAGACGGACTCGACACCGAGCTCACGGCAGGCACGGATGATCCGCAGCGCGATCTCGCCGCGGTTGGCGATCAGGATTCGTTTGAACATGGTGGTGGTTGCGCCCCGTTCAGGACGGCTTGATCAGGAAGAGCTTCTGGCCGAATTCGACTGGCTGGCCGCTCTTGACCAGGATCTTGTGGATGGTGCCGGACTTCTCGGCCTTGATCTCGTTGAAGATCTTCATGGCCTCGACAAGGCAGACGATCGACTCGGGACCGACCTGCGTGCCAACCTGCGCGAACGGTGGCTTGTCCGGGCCGGGCGTGGCGTAGAACGTGCCGACCATGGGGCTCTCGACCGCGATGCAGCCGGCGTCGTCGTCGGGCTTCGCAGCCGGTGCGGCTGCCGGAGCCGAGGGCGCAGGCGCGGTCGCGGGAGCCGGAGCGGCAGCCAGCGCCACCGCAGGAGCTGCAGCGGGCGCAGCCATCACCACGGGCTTGCCGCCACGCTTGACGGTCACGGTTTCTTCACCATCCTTGAGGTCCAGTTCGGTGAGGTCGTTCTCAACCATCAGGCGGACCAACGACTCGAGTTTGCGGATGTCGATCATGTTGGGGCGGAAGTGTAGCGATCTTGGGCCGATCAGGCAGCAATTCACCCAGTCGGCGGCCGCGTCGCCCAGCCGCCCAGGTCCAGATTGCCCCGACTGGGCTCAGCGATGCGGCTTGAAGGCCCGCGGCGCGCCAAGGATCTCGGACATCAGGATGGCCTGGCGGGCTCCCTGACGGGTCCTGAGCAGACCAGCCACCGACTCGGCCATGGCACCGCGATCAGCGCGTCGAAGCGCCAACGGTGCCGATGCAGCCGGCGCCTGCGTCGGGACCGTGGCGATGACTCGCGGCGCGTTCGCCGACGCCGCCTGCACACCCGGGTTCGAGGGCACCGGGCCCGCCGTCGGCGCGGGACGAGGTCGATCGATGCCCGCCGCACGAAGGGCCTGGCCGATCACCGACTGGACTTCAGCGCGCACCTCCTCGACGGCCGCGCGTACGCCAGCGAGCGAGTTCCGTGCATCGTTGCTTTCGTCTTCTTCGCCCTCTTGGGACGACGCTTCGGGATCGAACGTGTCGTCGACTGGCGGTGGCGCGGCCGGAGCCGCACTCGTTGACCGCTGCGCCACGCCCCCTGCTGGCAACAACTCCGCGGGGAAACCACGCGCGGGATACTGGTTGATCACATCACGAGCCTCGGCGAGCCCGATGTTGCAGATCGCGCGCAGCGCCATCACGGCCTCGATCATCTGGCGCTGCTCGATCAAGCGCGCGACCGCAATCGCCTGCTGGGCAGTCATGGGCCGAACGCTGTTGACCTGCACCGGCCGCGTGCCATCGAGCGATGGCGAAGCACCGATACCCGAACCTTCGCCACGACCCGCGGCATCAGCCGCAGCCTGCTTTTCCTTCGCCTTCTTGGCGTAGTAGCCGGCCACCGCCTGGAAGACGGCGATCAGGATGAAGATGATGATCGACTGCGTCACGGCGCGGGGATCCTAGCCTGCCGGCGTCTCGCAGCGCGGTGCGACGATCGGGCGCAGGCTGCCACCGACGCGTTCGAAGGCGACGCCGAAGCCCGAGCCGAGTGCGGCTTCGCTGAGCACCGCTTCCCGCGGACCGCTCGCCCGCAACTGCCCTGCCTCCATCCACCACACCTCGTGGGCCAAGGCATCGGCCAGCGCCAAGTCATGCAGGACCACCAGCACCAGGCTGCCCGCGCTGGCCAGGCATTGCAGCGCACCCGCGACACGATGCTGCTCGGCCAGATCCATGGCGTTGAAGGGTTCATCGAGGACGAGCAAGCCGCCCACATCGTGCTGCGCAAGCGCTCGAGCCAGCACGACGCGCTGCTGCTCGCCACCGGAGAGCGCCGCGAACGGTCGGTCGACCAGATCCCGCACGCCCAGGGCCTCGATGGCGCGCTCGACGTGCTCCGTGGATCGCACCACGACCGCGCCAGCCAGACCGATCACCTCCCGCGCGGTGAAGTCGGCAGCCACGAGCGGCCGCTGGGCGACGTAGGCAACGGATCGCGCCCGAATCACGGCGGAACTCGTCATCAGGTCGCCTCCGCGCCACACGACCGAGCCCGAGCGCCGGCCTGCATGCACGCCAGCGATGGCGCGCACCATCGAGCTCTTGCCGCTCCCGTTGCGGCCAATCACCGCCACGATGCGACCAGCGGGTGCACCGACGGTCACACCCCGCACCGCTTCGCGCGCGCCGTGCCAGACGGACATGGAGTCGACGACCAGGCTCATGCGCCACGCCCCCCGTGCCGCCGCAGCACCCACAGGAAAATGGGACCACCGAGGATCGCCGTCACGACCGCGACTGGCAACTTGCCCGCCCCGGGCAGCGGTACAGCGAGTCGCAGTGCATCGGCTGCGATCAACAATGCCGCACCAAGCATGGGCGAAGCCACGCCGAGGCCGCGGTGCCCCGCACCGAGCATGAGTCGCGCGACGTGCGGCGCCACGAAGCCCACGAAGGCGATCGGACCGCAGAGCACCACGCTCGAACCCGCCAACGCACCACTGAGCACGACGAGTCGCCATCGTACGGCCGGAAGATCCACGCCAAGGCTCAGCGCCTCATCATCCGCAGTACACGCGGCATCGAGCCATCGTGCCCGTGCGATCGACCACCAACCGATGGCAACAAGCAGCACCGCGCCCACCACCAGCGGCACGCGCTCAGGCAGTTCAGGAATCCGCCCCATGGCCCACGCCATGAGGTCACCCCGCGACGATGGCGGCATCAGGTACTGCACGAGGATGGTGAGCGCACCTGCCACGCTCGCCACGACCACGCCGGCCAGGAGCAAGGTCACGGGATCGATCGCACCATGCCTGCGCCCGGCGGTCACCACCACGATCAGCGCAAGCGCTGAACCGATGGTGGCCGCCACCAGCCCACCATCGGCGATGACCCATGCTGCGCCCCAACTCGCGGCCAGCGCAGCGACTGACACCGCAAGTCCCGCACCCGACGACAGCCCAAGCACGAAGGGCGAGGCCAAGGGGTTGCGCAGGAGCGCTTGCAACAGCACGCCGGAAAGACCGAGGCTCGCCCCCGCCACGGCGGCACTCACCAGTGCGCCCACCCGCAGATCAACGATGTCGGGCGTTGGCCAGGACCAACCACGAGCCCCAAGCATCAGCCGCACGATCGCGGCGATCGCCGTGATCGCCACGATCAAGAGCCACGACGCGGCTCGAGGTCGCCTGATCGTCATTGGGCTGACCCCACGTTCGCGAGGGCCGCGCGAACCCGCTCAAGGCTCGCACCCAACGTGCCCGAGGGCACGAGCAACGCATCATCGTCCACGTTCACGATGACGGCGCCAGTGCGGCGCGCGAGTTCCTGCGTCCACGGCGACGGCGCCGAGCCGACCATCACGACGACCGCAGGCTTGATGGTGACCATGTCTTCCATGCCGAGGGTCTGCCACGCCCCGGCAGCGAGCGCGTTGGGCACCCTGCACGCGGACAGGAACTCTCCCAGGTAGGTCTGTGGCCCAAAGACCAGGCGGCCATCGCCAGCCTGCACCAGGAGCACCGTGCGCGACGGATCCCACGGCAGCGGCGCACACGCTCGATCCATGGCGGCGAGCAAGTCGTTCGCGCGCGCAACGAGCTGGTCGTTGCCGGGCTCGAGTGCTGCGGGCAGTTCACGCACCATCACGCGGATGTCCGACAGGGTTGCCAGCGGCCATGCATGGATCGAGGCCCCCATGCGCGCGGCCACCTGCTCGAGTGAACCATCGATCCCCTGCGCCGGCGGCTGGACCACGATGACGCAGGGATTGGCCATGACGAGCGCCTCGGCATCGAGATCGAGCAAAGACCCCACCACCGGTGCATCGGATGCGCACCACGGCGTGCGCCCCACGAGATCGCCGCCCGCGCCGAGCGCGACGATGGTCGAGGTGATCGCAGGGCTCAGGCTCGCGGCGCCGTGGCAGCCATCGCGCCCGCCGTCGCCGCAGGCGGCCAGCATGAGCACGAGGATTCCGCCAACGACCGAGCGCATCGGAGCGATACAGTACGTGCCACGATGCCCCTGCGTAGTGCGATCACCAGCCTCTTCCTCGGCGACTCGACGCCGACCACGGATGCCCCGCCGGCCGCCGCTGAACGCTCGATCCAGGTCCACCAGGCCGAGCCGGTCAAGCCCGCCGAAGTCATGCAGCAGTTCGAGTCGCAGCTGGCGTCTCAAGCCGACGTGAACCGTCGATTGGGCGAACTCATCCGCCAGCTCGATGGGACCTTGGCCTCGCTCCCCGAGATGGCTCGCCAGCAGGCGCGCATGGTCGACACGCTGATTGATCAGGCCCAGCGCGCGAAGGACCGCGACGCCGCACTGACGCGCGGCCTCAAGGAGCTCGGCGAGGGTTCCGACCGCCAGACCCAGGTGCTCGGGCTCGTGCAGCAGCAGCTCGACCTGCACAGCGAGACGAGTTCGCGCGTGGCCGAGATCCTCGGCGAGGCGCGCACCGCGCTGGGCGCCTTCAGCGCCACCAGCGAGCGGCACGCGCGGAGCATCGAGTCGCTTGCCGAAGCCACGCGCCGCCGCACGATCCAGAGCGATCGACTGGAGCGGCGCCTGCAGCTCTGGCTCGTCGTGACGACCGCGCTCTCGACGACGGCGCTCGTGTACGCGTTGGTCGTTGCCTTGCGCGATGCCCCGCAGACGCAGCCCGCGACCGTTCCCGTCACACCTGTCGTCGTGACCGAGCCAGCCACGACCATCGGCACCGAGCCGGCGGCAACGACCCAAGCCACCACCCCCACGGGCAACAACGGGAACGCTGCTGCTGCGACCAACGCCAAGCCCCCAGTCACGGTGCCCGATGCCACGAGCACAGGATCGAGCGGCACCGCGCCAGACGAACCCGCCACGGTCGACCCGGTCGCGCCCGGCGCCCTGCGGGGCGGATGGAGCGAACCGATCGAGCCGTGACACGCGGGGTCGGCGCCAAGCGCGACGGAAGCGGCGAATCGAACGAGCCGCGGGTGAGGGTTTGGCTCACACCCGCAACGAGGTGGCGAGGCCACACACCCCGCGTGAGACCGGTCGCCGCGCTTACGCCGTGGCCGTCATGAGCTGGCTCGATGCGATCGCGCGGTAGACACCGCAACGCTCCATGAGTTCGGCGTGCGTGCCCCGGTCGACGACGCGCCCCTGGTCCATGACCACGATCCAGTCCGCGGCAAGCACCGTGCTCAGCCGGTGCGCAACCGTGATCACGGTGCGCCCCTCGCCGAACTCGCGGATCGCATCGTTGATCTGTCGTTCGCTGTCAGCATCGACCTGGCTCGTGGCTTCGTCCATGAGCAGCACGGTCGGATCACGCAGCGCTGCACGGGCGATCGCAATGCGCTGCCGCTGGCCACCTGACAGGCTCATGCCCTGCTCGGCCACTGTCGTGTCGTAACCCTGCGGCAGGGCGCGAATGAAGGCATCGGCATGCGCACGCTGGGCAGCGACGATGATCGACTCGCGCGTCGCCCCCTCGCAACCAAGGGAGATGTTCTCGGCGATCGAGCCTTGCACGAGGACGGCCTCTTGCGAGACCAC